>QWOO01000338.1 GCA_003669615.1 Planctomycetota bacterium | reverse complement strand
GGGTCTTCGTCCCGTGGACCGGCGTCGCGTGGTCCTGATTCTGGCGGTGGCCCGAACCGAGATTTTCGCGGACCTCGGCAGCGTCCTGAAAATCCTCGCGAAGATTTTTCGTCTTCCCCAGACGATGAAGAATCCGACTATGTCGCACCGGCGGCCAGCAAGGAATTAACCTCCCAGATGGTTCGCCAGCGAACGCAACTGGGCCCGAACAGTTCTCAGCCGATCCCGATTGTGCATGCGAAGACACGAACCCTGCATCCGATCTTGTATCGCAAGCGGCTGGCGCGAATTGAAGATGCGCGGCCCGGCGATCTGGTCGCCGTGTATGCGGAGGGCTTTCAATCGCCGATGGGTTATGGACTTTATAATCCTCGGAGCGAAATGTCGGTGCGGATGTTGTGGAACACGCCCGAGATGCCGGGTGACGCCGCCTGGGCAGAGAAGCTGGCCGCTGCTGTTACGCTAAGGCGAGATGTCCTGAAACTGGATGCCAGCTCAAACGCGTGGCGGGTCGTACATGCCGAGTCAGACGGCCTGTCGGGGATTGTCATCGATCGGTTTGGCGATGTGCTGTCGGCAGAAACGTTTGGTCTGGGGATGTATCAGCGAGCCAGTCTGCTGATGCCAATGTTGGCTGAGCAGATGGGCACGAAGCACTGGCTGGTGAAGACGAGCCCGCAGTTTCTGTCACAGGAAGGATGTGATCCGCCGCCGCTGATGTCAGAAGGCTGCCCGTCACAGGTGGTTATCAGCGAGCATGGGACGCGATACCGGGTTCGTTTTGAAGGCGGCCATAAGACGGGCTTCTTCTGCGATCAGCGCGACAACCGAAAGAAGCTGGCGGAATTCTGTCAGGGAAAAAGTGTTCTGGACCTGTGCTGTTACACGGGTGGATTTTCCGTGATGGCAAAGACACTTGGCAACGCTGAAGAAGTGATCGGTGTGGACCTCGATGAGGAACCGCTGGTCGTTGCCCGGGAAAATGCGAATCTTAATCAGGCTCGCGTTCGTTTCGTTCAGGCTGATGCCTTCAGCTACATGCGTGAAATGATCCGCAATGGTCGCCAGTTCGACGTTGTAGTTCTGGATCCCCCGAAGCTGATCAGGACTCGCGTGGAAATTGAAGAGGGAACTCGCAAGCACTTCGCAATGAATCGTCTGGCCATGCGACTGGTCAAGCCGGGCGGCCTGCTGCTCAGCTGTTCGTGTGCCGGTTTATTGCCCGAGCCGGAATTTATCCAGTTGCTGGTGTCCGCGTCACGTTCGACGGGCGACGACATGGAAGGCCCGAATCCGGATGCACGAGCTCGGCCACGTTCACTTCAGATCATTGCGAAATCCGGTGCCGCGCCCGATCATCCCGTGATCAGCAGCTGTCTGGAAACGGAATACTTGAAGGCCGTCTGGATGATTGTGACATGAGGTCCAGGCAAGAAGTTTCGTTTGGTGCACATCGGCAGTATCAGAATATTTACAGGAGTGATTACAGAATGAGTCGTTCAATCGGAAACATGATGGCGGATTCTCTGGAGCTGTCTTTGGGATACGGTGAGCGTCTGCTGAAAGACGTGACACCAGAACTGTTCGCTCGATTTGCGGCACCCGGTGGCCAGTTGATTGAATCGAATCATCCGGCCTTTGTGTACGGTCACCTCAGCCTCTATGGGCCTCGGATTCTGACGCAGCTGGGTCAGCCAGGGCCTGCGGTCCCGGCAAATTTTGAATCCGTCTTTTCGAAAGATGCGAAGTGCGTGGACGATCCAGCGGGAACGATTTATCCGACGATGTCCCAGGTGACCGGCCTGTTCTTTGACGGCTACAAAGCAGCCGCGGCTGTGTTGCGAGCGACACCGGATGCCGCCTTTCAGGTTCCCAATCCGATGGAAGGCCGTATGTTGGCACTGTTTCCAACTCTTGGATCGCTGCAGACGTTTTACTGTGGTGGTCACCTGATGATGCATCTGGGGCAGATCAGTGCCTGGCGTCGTATGGCCGGACTTGGTGCGGCATAGCGGGCTGGTGGCACCGAGATAAAAGCTCGAAGCGTCAGCGAGTGGGCCATTGCCTCAAGCTGCTGCATTGTCCGTAAAATGACTGCACATCAGATTTAGGATGCCTAACAAAACTGTCGCGAGTAGCCGGATTCGTGAGAATTCGGCCTGGTTTCTGAACTCTCACGAGTCCAGCTACGGTTTTGTTAGGGCTTCTTATTCGTGTCGCAGAGCTTCGATCGGATCCAGGCGAGCGGCCGATCGAGCGGGATAGAGGCCGAAAATAATGCCGATACCCACGGAGATTCCGAAGGCCAGTGGCAGGCTGGACGGCACGACCTGCGGATACATGTCGCGAAACATGGTGCTGAATTCGGACGCCGCCTGACCATCAAAGAAGAACCGATCGGCCACTTGCTTCATCCCCGCGAACGCCAGCGGTGTCAGCAGTCCCAGACCGACGCCAATCAAGCCGCCGCTCCCAGCCAGAACGATCGTCTCCGTCAGAAACTGCATCGTGATATCATGCTGCTTGGCGCCGAGCGCCCTGCGAATACCGATCTCTCGTGTGCGTTCTGTGACCGTCGCCAGCATGATGTTCATAATTCCGATGCCACCCACAACCAGACTGATGGCCGCGATAGAACCCAGAACCACGTTGAAAATCACGCGGATCTGTTCGGCCTGTTTCAGCAATTCCTGAGGGACCACAACGGCGTAATCATTGGGCGATTTATGAAACTGCTTCAGGCTTTCCCGGATAACGTCCGCGGTCGGCATGACATCTTCGGTGGATGCGATCTTGAGCGTGATCTGATTGAGCTCCCATTCCTCGGCGCTGAACGAACCCTGGCGGCGATCCATGTTCAAATCGCCCATACGAACACGCATCGTTTCGAGCGGAATGTAGATGTCGCTGTTATATTCCTGACCGGACATACTGCCGCCAATCGCAGCACTCGCGTCGCGTGCTTTAGTGACACCAACGATGGTGTAGCGACGATCGGCGATCTTGACGGACTGGCCCAGCGGGTCTTCAAACTGAAAAAGAATATCGGCTGTTCCTGAAGCGATGACGGCCACGTTGGATTTGTCACGCCGATCTTTGTCGGAAATGAAGCGTCCCTGAGCCAACGCCAGATAGTTCATGTCAGCGTACTCGGGCGTGCAACCGACGATACGGCAATTCAGTTCGCGGTGTCGGTAACGACACGCTTTGCTCAGTTCACGAATGGGGACAGCCTGCAGGACCGTTGGAATGGTTTTTGAAAGGAGGTCATAATCGGTTCGCTTCAGGCCATATCGGAGCACGAACTGGCTGGAGTTGGTCGTGCTGGCATTCTCACGCGGTGGCTTTACGCTTCGCACGATGATATTTGTGGCACCAAGTTTTAGAACCTGCTGTTGAGCCTGCTGGCTGGCACCTTCGCCGATCGCCAGCATTGCAATCACAGAGAAAACACCAAACACAATCCCCAGCATGGTGAGGCCCGACCGCAGCTTATGCAGCATCAGGCTTTTTAGAGCCAGCTGAATGGTTCGAAGCAGATTGGCCATGATATTAAAACTTTAATGAGCGTTGATCGAGCCTACGAACTCGGCACAAGGAAGGTACCGCTGTTCGCAGCATATTTTGAACAGAACTAACCGGGGAAAATCCCTTCTCCCGCAACGACTCCGTCCTTCATAAAGATTTGACGCTTGGCCAGTTTGGCCACAGCCGGTTCGTGTGTCACCATAATAATGGTTCTGCCTTCACGATTCAGACGGAGCAGCATTTCCATGATTTCATGCTCAGTCGCCGAATCCAGATTTCCGGTTGGCTCGTCTGCCAGGATGATTTCAGGATTGTTCACCAGAGCCCGGGCAATCGCGACTCGCTGTTGCTGTCCGCCGGACAACTGATACGGCCGGTGATCCATTCGGTCCGACAGACCTACCATTTCTGCCAGCTTCTCAATCCAGTCGCGTTCTTTAACGCCGATTCTCGGATACCCCGTGCGATAGTGCAGAGGCACCTCAATGTTTTCCAGAACGGTGTATTGAGGGATCAGGTTGTACGACTGAAAAATGAAACCGATCAGCTGATTTCGAATGGACGACAGATCATCATCCGTCATTCCTGAAACGTCGTTTCCACCAATGATGTATTTGCCGCGGGTTGGACGATCGAGCGCACCAAGCAGATTCAGCAGAGTACTTTTGCCACTTCCGGAAGAGCCCATGATGGCGACAAAATCGCCCTTTGGAAACTGGATCGTCACGCCTCGCAGGGCTCTGACGAGAACCGTTCCCAGCAGGTAGTCTTTCTCAATGTCAATGACTTCCGCAGCCAGATCCATAAAGCACAATTCAACAGCATCAAGAGAGTAGTAGGAAGCAGTTTTCAGGAAGACAAGGGGTTACTGAGCGCGGCTCTGCATTCTCTTGAAAGCTACGTCTGATTCTTCCTGAGTGATTTTTCCATCACCGTCCGCATCCACACGATCAAAGGCCTGCGGATACGGATGTTCTTCTTTGGTAACCACACCGTCTTTGTTTTTGTCCATGCCTTCGTGCATGGATTTGGCATCGGCAGGCATGGTGAATCCGCCAGGCGCACCACCGCCTGCAGGCGGTCCGGATTTGGCTGCGTCACCCGCTCCAGGAGGGCGACCGCCAGCAGCACCTTCCGCAGAAGCTGGTGCATCAGGTCGACCGGCTGCAGGTCGTTCGGGCGTTTCGACTCTGACGCGGCTTTTTTCGGCCGCAGCAGAATTCTCAGATTCCAGTGCGGAGAGTTCTTTGGAGAAGTGGGTTCGCGGGCTCATCACCACGGACTCGCCGATTGCGACGCCATCGAGAATCTCCATATGCTCATCGTTCGCATCGCCCACTTTCAATTCTCTGCGTTCCGGGCCGGTCTTCGTTACGACATAGGTGTAAAAGCGGCCCGAGAATGAAACGACCGCCTGCACGGGAATCTGCAGGATGTTGTCTTTGCGATCATCCACAATAATTCTGACTTCAGCCGTCATCCCCGGCTTCAGTTTTCGCACGCGAGCGGAATCGTCGAGGATTTCAATGACCGCTTCATACTCCTTGAGGTCCGTATTTGGCCAGCTGCCCGGCACAGGCACAGACGAGATTGACTGCAGGCGGCCTCGGTACGGTTCACCGGGAATTGCATCAATTTCAATTTCGACGGGCTGGCCAATAATCACGCGGCTGATGCGAGACTCATGAATTCTGGCATCGATCTTCATGTGCTCCAGATCGGGCAGATTGATAATGGCCTGGCGTTCGCGAACCGACGCACCTTCTTCAATCACCACCGGTTCACTGCCGCGTCCGCTGTTTTGAGCGGCGTAGACGACTTCCCCGGCCTGCGTAGCGACCAGGCGGCAGGCATTAATTTGACGCTGCAGCAGTTCGAGTTTTTCCTGTTCAATGGCCAGTGTCAGCTTGGCAGCGTCATAAGCCGCCTTCATCTGAGTCATTAACGCTTCACCTTCGAGGCGTGCGCGTCCTGTTTCTCGGATCGTGTCTTCAGCTGTCTGCTCCAGCTCACTTTCCTTACGGATCCTGGTGAACTTTTCGAGTACCGCGAGTTCGCCCGATTTGACCTTCAACACAATCTGAGACTGTGTCACCTTCAGTCGAGCGGATTCCAGCTGATTCGGATTTGCATAACCCAGACGAGCCTGGTCGCGGATTCGTTCGTATTCTTCTTTGTTGATCGAGAGTTCTTCTTCGGTCTTCTTCAGGTCGCCCTTGATCGTCTCCACGGCCTGCTGATACTCGCCCCCGGCGGAGATATAACTGAGTCGATCGAGTTCGGCCAATTGTTCCGCAAGGCGAGCTTTCGCTACGTTGCTCTCGTTGGTGGTCTGTTGAATCTCCAGGTCCTTGCCGGCCTTTTCAAGGTTAGCGCTCGCTGTGGTGTTTTTGATCTGCTGTTCTTTTTCTTTTTCCACGAGCGTTGAAGAATCGAGTTCGCAGCAGACGTCGCCGGCCAGAATATCGCCTTTGCGAACCTTCTGACCATCCTTCACCAGCAGTTCAGAAAACTCGCCGAGAGTGATTTCGTGCTGCTCTTCTTTGCCGTCTTCCGAGACAACCTTCACGGTCCTGGAAGATTCCGATTCCACGTCGACAAAATGGACGACGCCTTCGAACTCCGTCACCACGGGTGCTCGCACTTTGCTGCCCTCCGGGATCAGGCTGATAATCGTCGTCGACCCCTCCACGCGATTGCTCAGCGTGAGGTTTCGCATACTGTCGATCGTGCCGTTTTCTGTAATCAGAATTCGGAACGGGGCCTTTTCTGCCTTCGCAGTAATGTAACCCAAACCGATCTCCTGTTTGTCCCTGGAGAGCAGGGACATCACTTTTTCGCGTGTCGCTGGAATGGCAAGAACAGTCACCGCGCCGGCGAGCAGAATGCCGGCCAGAACGAGGGGGTAGGTTTTGCCTGAGCGGCGAGCGTAATGGGAGCCGAGCATCCTCAGATACCTTTTGAAATCAGATCTGTGGTTCCGGAACGGGTAGGACAGCATCGGGAGGCGCTGCAGGCGAGGAGACATCATCGTTTGTCGGCAGATTGTCCATCTGCTGATAGAACGGGTCAGTCCAGACTCCGCGAGGATCAATCTCCATGATACCCATGTCACGAAAGATGTTAAGCCGATTCACCTCGTAAGTGATCCAATCTGCCACAAGTGAGTTTTGGGCCTGCAGAACCGAATCCAGAGCGTTGACAAGGCTCAACGCGTTTGTCTGCTGCGATCCTGCCGCCTGTAACGAGGCACTGTGATATTGAAACGCCGCATTCCGGACGGTGGTACGGTCAATTTCGAGCCGATATTCCTGAACCTTAATCTGACGCCAGCTTTGCCGAATGACCAGTTTGACCCGGTCTTCCTGCTCCATGTAGGTGCGGCGAGCCCTTTGATAGGTAATCAGCGATTCGCGATAACTGTTACGCTCAATGACCTGATCCAGAGGCGTTGTAAACTGGATACCTGCGCTGTGGCGAGTGCCATTGGTTGCATCCGGATTCAGTCCCTGTCGGCCTTCAAAAACCAGATCCAGCCCGGCCTCCAGTCGATTGGCCTCAATCTCCACTTTTCGACGTGCGTCCATAACCTGAGCACGCACGTTCATCAGGTCGTGACGGTTCTCGAGACCAATCTGGATAACTTTTTCGATGTCTGGAAAATCCATCGTCCCATCGAGAGTGAACGGGCGAATTGCAATCTGCTCCACACGCACCGTGGCCTGACGTACCTCCAGGCTCTGAGCCATCTGCAGCAAGTACTTGTCACGCAGAATACGCGCTCCACTGACAGCCTCTGTTAACAGTTGGCCCGTTGTGTAGATGTCCAGAGCCTTTCGATCGCCGGTACGAGGCAGTTCGGACCAGTTCTCCGGCAGCTCCGTAATTTCAATCTGTCCATTGTTATTCGTGTCCAGCTTTTGCAGCAGAGCCTCTTCGGTTTCCTGATCAATGAGTTCATGTAGCATTGTGAGCATGCCACGACCAAACGCAAAGTCACGCTCTGCAAGTCGGTACTGTCGCAGATCGTTGGCCGTACGTTCCACCAGCCGGTCTCGCTCCTCTTCGCTGCGGAAGTAGCGTTTGCCGAGCTCGGCGACTTTCCAGTCGTCACTGGTCATTTCCAGAACATCCTGGATCGGCTTGAAATCGTTTTGGACCTGAATCACACCGACCTCATAAAGAACGTCGGCCAGCCTGTTCAATTCGTTAAGATAAGCGCGGGCGGTTTCAAGATCGGGCGGTGATTCTTCGACGGCACCCTCCGCTCGATCGGGCAGAAGTCGTTCGCCGAGTGTCTTCTGCACATTCCGAAGGTCGCTTTCCAGATTGATCAGATCCCAGCTGATCAGCTCAAACGGTTTCAGCAGAGATTCTTCGACTTCAAGACTGACGTTTGGTGGAAGGCCGAGGACAAGTTTAAACGCATCTTCCTGATCCCGCAGGGTTCGTTCGTTGTTGGCAAGGGTGCTCTGGCCGCGATTCAAACGGTCACGCAACTGCAGAAACGAGAGACTCGTCACCTGCTGCTTTTTGCGGTCGATCAGTTCCTGCGCGGAAATCTGGAACTCGCGGTCTCCGGACACCGCGAGCAGCTTCTGCTCTTCTTCCTCGGAAAGGTCACCCAGCCAGGTGAGCCAGTTACCATCGTACTTCAGCTTGGTCTCGAGTTCGGCCGGTATCGGAAGGTTGGCCAGGCCTTCCAGCGGGGCGGTGACGTTTTTCTGAATGTACGAGTCTTTCACTTCCTGCGCCTCCAGCTGTTCTTCCAGCTGGCGGATGTTGTTCATCGTATTCAGGATGTTCTGACGCTGTTGCAGCAGCGACAGATAGATTGTCGTAATCTGTGCAAACAACGTCTGCCGAAATCTTGCAAGCACTCGGGCGCTGTAGAGGACGTCGCGTTCCGACTGAGTCAGCGATTCCAGAACAATTTTTCGCCCCGCATTGAACAACAGCGGCTGCGTAAAGCTGTAGCCAAAAGAGGGTGCTGAGGATTGACCACCATTTCCGGCGAAGACCCATGTCACCGAGTTTGCGATGTCGACAGCGATCTGTCCGCCGGTTGGCAGAACCTGACTAATGCCAAACGTTTTTGTAAGCGATGTAGTCGATTGTCCCTGGGAATTTACATTGTTTACCAGTGATGCGCCTGGTTCGCGTCCGGTCAGACCAATGAAGCGCACGCCCAGTCGAAAGCGTTCCTCTGTCAGCGCAAGAGCTCTGAGGTAGAGATCTTCAATGTTTGACTGGTATTCTCGACTGTGGATCGATGCAAGGTCCATAGCCTGCGGCAGGTTGACCTTCAGCAACTGGACCTGAGAATGCCCTTCGACCGGGTCTGGTCCATTAACACTGATGCCATATGGGGCCAGCCATTGTGGATTTTCAATGGCAAAGGATGTCCCCAGCTTGTGCCAGTTTTTATAACCTTTTCGTCCGTTGACACAGTGCATTAACGAATGCGCAGCCGGGTCGTCCGGAGGGAGCGGTTCTTTGTC
>QWOO01000180.1 GCA_003669615.1 Planctomycetota bacterium | reverse complement strand
GGCGGCGCAGGTGCATGGGATGCGCATGGTGGCCTGAAGGCGAACCATGAAAAGAATTTCAAAGCCGTGGATAAGCCGATCGCCGGTTTGCTGAAGGACCTGAAACAACGAGGGCTGCTGGATTCCACCATCGTGATTTTCGCCAGTGAGTTCGGACGCACGCCGGGAACTCAGGGCTCAGACGGCCGCGATCATCATATTTTCGGTTTCTCCGTCTGGATGGCCGGCGGTGGTATCAAAGCCGGTGTTGTGCACGGCGCGACCGATGAGATCGGCTTTCATGCCGTCGAGAACCGACACTATGTGACCGACATTCACGCTACCATTTTGCATCAGCTTGGCCTGGATTCTCGCAAGCTTGAGATCCCCGGCCGGAAACGCCTGGACATCGATCACGGCGCTCCGATCATGGACATCATCAGCTGATCGCTTATTAATCCACCAGCTTATTCTGCACAGGTGAATCGGATCAGGGCTTTGTCGTTCGGAACCGCATCGACAGAAAGTCCCAGTTCGGGTTCTGCTTCTGTGAATGCTGAGCTTCCCATTCGGAGTTGAACAGAACGGCAGTCTGTCCGTACTGGTCAACGACCTGACGGCTGGAAGACAATAACTGCAATTCGGAGGAAGTGCCCGGCTTGGGAACAACCCAGCGAGCCACTTTATAGTTGAGCCACCGGACTTCCGTTTCCGTATCGTATTCAGACTGCAGTCGAAACTTAACGACGTCGAACTGCAGCTCGCCCACTGCCGCCAAAATCAACTGCTTCACGGCATTGCTGGGTGTCTGAAAGACTTGAATAGCACCTTCTTCGAGCAGCTGCGACAGACCGCGTTCAAACTGTTTTCGGCGACCGGTGTCAGTGCAAAGCATGGTGGCGAAGAACTCGGGCGAGAACTGCGGCAAGGGCTCAAAATTCACAGCCGCGCCTTCGCAGATCGTATCGCCCAGCAAAAATTCGCCCGGATTCACCAGGCCAATGATATCGCCAGGAAACGCTTCATCCATGGTCTCGCGTTCCTGGCCGAACAACTTATGAGCTCGCTTGATGCGAATCTTCTTGCCCGTTCGCGGATGAAAAACTTCCATATCGCGGCGAAACGTTCCCGAGCAAACTCGTACAAACGCCACGCGGTCGCGATGTCGTGGATCCAGATTCGCCTGAATCTTAAACACGAATCCCGAGAACTCAGGTCGCGACGCCGGCACAAATCCGGTTTCGCCCATGCGATCACGCGGGGTTGGACAGAGCTTTAGAAAGCCTCGGAGGAATTCTTCCACACCGTAGTTCGTCAACGCACTTCCGAAGAACACGGGCGAAACTTCGCCGGCCAGAAATCGCTCGCGATCATAAACCGCGCCGGCCGCTTCCAGCAGTTCCACTTCTTCGCTGGCCTGTGCCACAATGCCGGGTGGCATGTTGTCCGGATTCACTTCCGACAAAGGCATCAGCTTCGACTGCAGGCGGTGAGTATTGTCACGCGTCTCAAAGACAAACGCATTGCGACTTTCCAGTTCAATCACACCACGGAAATCAAAGCCGGTACCCAGCGGCCAGTTGACCGGCACAGGAATGATCCCGAGTTTCGATTCGATGTCTTCCAGGATCTCCAGTGTCTCTTTGCCCGGGCGATCGACCTTGTTCACAAAAGTGATGACCGGAATTTTGCGGATCTTACAGACGTTGAAAAGTTTCTCCGTCTGGCTTTCGACACCGTTCGCAAGGTCCAGCACCATCACCGCGCAGTCGGCGGCAACGAGCGTTCGATAGGTGTCTTCACTGAAGTCTTTGTGACCGGGTGTGTCGAGCAGGTTGACCTGACAGCCATCAAACTCGAAGGTCAGAACCGTGGAACTGACGGAAATACCGCGCTGCTGTTCCAGAGCCATCCAGTCGGATGTCGCCGACTTCTGATTCTTGCGGCCTCGGACGGCACCGGCGACTTCCAACATTCCGCCATAGAGAAGCAGCTTTTCGGTCAGCGTCGTTTTACCGGCGTCCGGGTGCGAAATGATGGCAAAAGTGCGGCGGCGAGCAATTTCGCGAGCCACCACTGGATCAGTTGAGGTCATCGGGATGAATTCAGAGTCAAAACTTGGAACGGGCCGGAGCAGTCAATAATTTTATTCTGCGGAGTGATACGCATCGGCCACTCCGAACACAACCGCAATTCGGCGTTAGCCCGCCTGTCTCTCGCAGACAATGTGAAGACCGGCGGACCATTCGCATGGTCCGCACGGGCGAATTGCCTTTGGCCTTACCAAATCTGAATTCGTTCTTCTTTCGGCTTGAAAAGCTTGTCGCCTGGCTTCACACCAAAGGCTTCATAGAACTCATCCAGATTGCTGACCGGTCCGTTGGCTCGATAGGTCGATGGCGAATGAGGATCGGTCACCAGCCGCCGAACGAGTTCATCTTCTCGGTATTTACGACGCCAGATCTGGCTCCAGCCGAGGAAGAAACGCTGACTGGCCGTATGTCCGTCAATCACTTTGCCCTCGCTGTTTCCCAACGAAAGACGGTAGGCTTTGTAGGCGATGGCCATTCCGCTGAGGTCCGCAATGTTCTCACCCAGAGTCAGCTTACCGTTCAGCTTGCGACCCGGCAGCGGTTCGTACCCTTCGTACTGCGCGACAAGACGTGACGTCAAAGCATCAAACGCTTTTCGATCTTCTTCGGTCCACCAGTCGGTGAGATTTCCGTCACCGTCATACTTGCTGCCCTCGTCATCGAACCCGTGACTGATCTCATGGCCGATCACTGCCCCGATGCCACCGTAGTTGGCCGCGTCGTCTGCTTCAGCATCAAAGAATGGTGGCTGCAAAATCGCAGCCGGAAAGACGATCTCATTCATGCCCGGATTGTAGTACGCGTTGACCGTCTGAGGCGTCATGCCCCATTCCTTACGATCGACCGGCTTATACAGCCGATCAATCTGACGAAAATGTTCGGCCGTTGATGATCGCAGCATGTTGCCCAGCAGATCGTCGGCGGAAATTTCCAGCTTCGAATAGTCACGCCACTCGTCCGGATAGCCAATCTTCGTGGTGATCTTGCCGAGCTTCTCCATCGCTTTCACTTTAGTCGCATCAGTCATCCATTTCAGATTGTGAATGCTTTTCTCATAGGTCTTCATCAGGTTGCCAACCAGCTCATCCATGCGGCGGCGTGACTCGGCGGGGAAATGCTTCTTCACATACAGCTGACCCAGCGCTTCACCGAGCACTCCGAAATCACCGGCTCCTGCACCGGATGTGGCGTCGACAGCGCGTTTGTATCGAGGCTTCTGTTCGGGGACTCCCGCGATCGTCTTGTCATGCAGTTCGAAATGAGCATCCACAAACGCCTTCGGAAGATATTCCGCGGCCGAATCCAGCAGACGAAATCTGGCGTACTGCTTCCAGACATCCAAGGATGTTTCCGCGACAATTATTTCCAGGCCCTGGAAGTAGCTTGGAGTGATGACGTTCACTTCTTTCAGATCAGCAACGCCGGAGGCTTCAAAGAAAGCCTTCCATGGAAGTTTCGCGGACAGCTCCGACAGCTTTGCCACTTCATACAAGTTGTAGCGCTTCTCGGCATCGCGAAGTTCAGTCCGTGACCACTGCACTTTTGCCAGCGCGGTTTCCAGCTTCAGAATGTTCTCAGCGGCTTTGTCACCGTGTGGCAATTTTGAAAGTTCGAACAATTTCGCAATGTAAACTCCGAGCGCCTTGCGAGCCTTCTCGTAGTTTTCATCCGCTTCCAGGTAGTAGTCGCGATCCGGGAGTGTGGTTCCACTTTGGACAATCGCTGCCAGATAGCGCGATGAGTTCTTGTCATCTGTTCCGATAAAGAACCCGATCGGACCACCGATGCCAGCAACTCCCGACCGGCCAAACCAGGCGATCATTTCGTCTGTCGTTTTCAGCCCGTCGATCTCTGCCAGCTTCTCCTTCAGAGGAGCGATGCCCTTCTGTTCGATCAGTTCCTCATTCATGTAGCTGCGGTAGAAGTCACCGACTTTCGTAGCGACCTCGTCGGTTGGATTCTTCGCCGCTTCTTCGATGATCGCACGAATATTTTCCCGAGCCGCGTCATCCAGAGCGGTGAACGATCCGTAGTTCGATTTGTCTGCCGGAATTTCTGTCGACAGCAGCCAGCGCCCGTTTACGTGCAGAAACAAATCGTCCTGCGGTCGCACGGCCGTGTCGAATCCGTCCGGATCAATTCCAGAATGCCGATCATCGGCCTGACTAATCCCCTGCAGCAAAACCAGGCTGAGCACCAAAGTGCGAGCAATCAACGTCATCGATCAATCCTGACTGAAACAAATCCTGGCGACACGAAGCTCCTGTCCTCACATCGCGAAACATCGCCGACAGACGAACACTCGCAGTTTGACCAAGACGAATGGAATTGCCAGTGAGGCAACGGAGCTATCTGAACAGAGCCATATTCAAACGGTCATTAGAGCGTACGCCTTAGCCCAACGCCACGCTCGGTACTTCAACGCCCGCTGATTCCCGCAGCAACCGCCGTTGAAGATCAGAAAGAAACATTTGGCCCTTTGTTTGAGCGTCAGGCGCGAGTGTCAGGCATGTCAGACAAAGTTTACTCTGAACCGTGGCTGCTGTTACTCCTATCCTCGATCCAATCCCGGATTGAGATGTGGCGAAGTAGAATTCATCCACCCGGAGGGCGGATTCCGCCGACTGCACCGGGATCACACCTAAATTCGACAGCATTAAGTCCGATGTTCGCCCTCGTTGCTTTGATCTGGCCGACAGCCTGAGAAACCGCTTTGCCAGCAGAGTAAATCCCAGCGGCGGCACAGCCGAGCTTTGCAATTTTGTACTGACTTCATGACGATACTCACGCGCCAGGTCCCAGAAAGAATTTGCCCGTCCAGGAGCATGTCGAGTGCTTAACCAGAAGGAGGACATGCTCACAGTCTCAACTCCTGACAGAATACCAAGACGAGGTCGCAGATCGAGATTTGTCTGAATAGAAAGTTTTTCGGGCGGATGCCAAGTCTCCGCGGCCGCCTGAAGACTAGCCGCTGCGATGGCCGCGTTGACTGTAGTTTGGTGAAGACGGCAAGCCTTTAAAAAAACGGCTGTCTCCTGCTCCGTCATGGAGAGGCAGGTGACGACAGTGGGGCCTTCGTAGTCCGCTTCCGGCCCCTGACATTTCAATGCACCGGTTGCTCCGCCACGCAACGCATCAACCGCAGTGCTTCGCAGTAATTGCATGGTAGCAGCAAGCCTATGGCGATTCCCGATTCTTCCACACACAGGCTTTGCAACTTCCAGAGCCGCCGGATGATAATCTGCTGAACTTTTCTGTTGGCGGTCATAGTCCCCCATGATTCGATCAAGCAACGTTACCAGGCCCTTTCCATCACAAATGGAATGATGAATCCGAAAGACCAGTTCATGCTGCCCGATACCGGGCAAAATGGCCATATCGAACAAGGACCGACAAATCCCGTCTACATAAGTGAATGGCCGATTCACATTTTCCTGCAGGACTGCCTGCCAGTCAGCATCACTGCGGCGAAGCAGCACATCGACTTTCGGAGGCGAATTACCAAACTGCTGGAAGCAAGGTGTTCGAGACCCTGACGCGACAATGCTCGATGAAAGCAACTGGTCGGCGGCGACAACATTGGTCACGGCACGTCGCAGTTTCTCTACGTCAAGATACCCCGAAAGGCGGACGACAGCGGAAATTGTAAACGCACCGAATTCTGCATTCGCCCAGGCGAAAAATGATTCCAGATCCCCAAGGGGGCGCAACCGTCCGGAGGATGGCATGATGTTTTTGCTGTTCCTGAACATCACCATCAATTCTTCCGGGATCAGCCGGTCAAAACGGATCCATTGAGGTCAGCTACGCGTCGGGCCATTACAAGGATCGGATTTCACGGAAGCAAAAGTTGGCTCGAAATAGCGGTTCTGAGCGAATTCCAGTACGCGGAACGAAAGATTTGTAGAGATCTCCGAGAGACGCTCAGGATCGCTGATGGTTGCTGAGATCCAGACACCGCTCAATCCGAAGACCTGATGGAACAGTGACGATCTGGAAGTCCACAGCCCATGAGGCCCTCGTTTCCCGGCTTTTTTCATTCATTCGCGATTATCAACGTTAATCAGCGGTTCAAAACCGTGCCTGCTCCACGTTCCAGACTTTGATGACATTTCGATTTGAACACAGAAAACCTTGGCAGTTTCATCTCTTCAGTTTTGTATTGCGCACTTCATTTTGCGCTACGCCTGGAAAACACGGGGGCAAACCTGCACATGGTCACCGCTTCAGATCGGCCACAGGCGATCTGTTCGCATATTTTCACGCCGTCCGCATGCATCAATGATTCACGCCCCCGAACCACGGTGCTAATCTGCAATTTCCTGCATGAGTATTGCAAACAAACGGTCGACTTCCAGAGCCGTCTCCGGATCCATGTCCCACGAATTGGGCTGTCGGCGGCGAGTGGACGGGAACAGCCCTCGTTTGTGCAGCAGATATTTTTCTACGGCGAGGAAACCATCAAGACCTGCCTGAAGCTGCAGAGCGACGATCCCGCAGATTGGGAAGTACACTCGATAAGCCGTCGCATCGTCCGCGCTTTGCAGGGCTTTCCACACCTTGATAATGCCGTCCAGCAGATCCATACCTGGCATGGTCCCGGAGATGCCGCGTCGATAGCTGTCGATCAATAAAATCCCGCCGGATCCTTCAAAGATCTTCGCCTGGCCAGCCGTCGCGTCACGCAGCGCGGAAAGATTGGGACCAATCGGAGACGCTTCGGGCTTGAATACGATCTTCTCGTTTCCATATCGCTCAAGAAGGGAAACACAGGCGGACACCGGTATCGGCTGGCCCACATAACCCGAAGCATCCTGAACAATCACGGGCAAAGAAATGCTGTCCGCGATCTGGCTAAAATAATCCACCATACCAGCGGCAGAAAGGCGAGTCGTCTGAGGCGGCACGGCCATTACCGCGTCGCATCCGGCTTTCTCAGCGGCCACGGAGTAAGCCATGGCCTGCTTGCCGCTTTCCGCACCAACGGCAGCAAAGACTGCTCCGCGGTCGGCGCTGTACTCGGCGATCAGTTGAGTCAGTTCGATACGTTCATCAAATGTCAGTCTCAGGATTTCGGAAACCATTCCGGTCCCAAGTCCGTCAGCTCCCACGCTGTACGCCCAGTCGATTTCCCGCTTCAACGTTGCACGATCAATTCGATCATCGTCCGTGAATGGCGTATGAACAATCGGCAGAACACCTTGCAGCCTTCGAGACATCATCAAGGACTTCCGTAAACATCGGGACGTTGAAATAAACACGGGACAGCGGCGCAACAGCCGACAATCTTCGTCTGTTAATCCGCGGATTGCAAAGGCTCCGGGTGCAGTTGTTGACAACGGCTGACCTGCTATCCTCATCCATTGACATCTTCATCGACATCGGACATTAAACATCGGACATTGTCGTCCTCGACCGCCGCAACCAGGATTCTCGAACTGATGAACAGCCCCAACTACGAAGAACGTCGTCATAAGCTGCTGAAGAACTTTCGAGGACAACAAGATCTGGCAGTGGACGGTATGCTGATCACAGGTCCGGCCAACGTCCGCTATCTGACCGGCTTCAGCGGCGATTCCTCATGGCTGTTTCTCGCAGCCGCCAACACCATCATCCTCAGCGATTCTCGTTACGAAACGCAGCTGGCCGATGAATGCCCCGGAGTGGACGTCGAGATTCGTGATGCCAGCAGCACGAGCAACGACATGGCAGCAGGAGTTATCTCAAAGGCCAATGTGAAACGAATCGGGATTGAATCCGACCATCTGACTCTGTCGCAACATGCAGCTCTTTGTGGAAAAATCACGGCCGCCCAATTGATCCCGACCAGCGGACTCGTCGAACGCCTGCGAGAAGTGAAGGACCCCTGGGAACTCGAACAGATTCGCGAGGCCATTCATATCGCTCAGCGAGGCATCGCGGTCGTGCGAAGTTCGCTTCGTCCTGGTCAGACCGAGACCGAAGTACGGTATCTGCTGGAAGCGGCCATGAGGGATTTTGGTGCCAACGGAACGGCGTTTGAACCCATCGTGGGCGTGGGACCGACGGCCGCATTGCCGCATGCTCACGCAGGCTCTCGCAGGATTTCCGAAAGCCCCATCCTTCTGATCGACTGGGGCGCTCAGACAGCGTCGCACTACCGAAGCGACCTGACCCGAGTCTTTTTTACAGGCAAACCGACCACAGAAATGGAACAAGTGTACAAAATCGTTCTCCAAGCTCAGCAGGCGGCGATTAAGGCCATACGTCCGGGCGTAAAATGCTCCGATGTTGACATGATCGCTCGCCGACTGATTGAGGATGCGGGTTTTGGCAAATACTTCGGTCATGGACTGGGGCACGGTTTCGGACTGGAGATCCACGAATCCGTCCGTATGAGCCCACTTTCGACGCAGGAATTCGAGGCCGGAATGGTCGTCACAGTGGAACCGGGGATCTATCTGCCGGGAAAATTCGGCGTTCGGATCGAGGATGACATCCTTGTGACGACCGAGGGAAATGAGGTTTTATCCTGTGTTCCCCGCGAATTCGAAGAGGCGATCGTTCCTTTCCTTGCATAAATTGAGGCAGTTCACGATCCTGTGCACTCTTTGAAACGTCCGGTCGGTGAGGGAAGCCAGGGTTTTTGGATAAAGCCCGGTTTTCTGTGTCGGATGTTGTTCGTATTTGGCAAGGCGCTGACTTTTTGATTGGCGTCTGGAGGCATCTCTTAAATGGCGAAACCCGTGGAAAACGAAGAAAAGGGCGAGTCCTTCGATCTGGATAAGTTCCGCAAGCTGCTGCAGCTGATGGAAAAATTTGACGTTTCGGAAGTGAGTCTGCAGAACGAAGACGAATCGTGGAAGATCCGCCGTGGACCACGTTACGCACAGCCGAATTTCGCCCCGCAGCAATATGCTCCGGCACCCATGATGCAGGCTGCACCAGCTGCGGCTCCCATGGCTGCAGCTTCGGCGACTCCTGCCGCGCCCCCAGCGCCAGTCGG
>QWOO01000188.1 GCA_003669615.1 Planctomycetota bacterium | reverse complement strand
GCAGCGACCCGACTCGACTTGAAACGAAGATCGTTGACATCAATCGGTACGATGGTCCGGCCAATCTCGTGTGCACAACAGACCCTGTGAGCGGACGTTCCGGCGGTGGCCTGTTCAATGCAAACGGTGAACTGGTTGGCGTCTGCAGCTGTGCCGACCGAAAGCTCAAAGAAGGGCTCTATATGGCCCACGAGCCTATGATGAAACTGGTCAACACTCTAAAGCTGCAGTCTATCCTGATGACACCTGCCGGGGCTGTCGGTGAAGAGGCATCTTCGTCGTTCTCTGATCTGCTGGCAGGCAATGCCGCTCCGGAGAAAACTCCGGCACCCATTGAAACTGAAGCTGCCGGAATCACCAGCACTGACGCTCCGGCGTTTGACGAAACGGTCGATGCCTTTGGTGAAGAACCTGAAACACTGGCCAAGTCAGACCTCGCCGAAAGCAGCGAACTGAGCGACGCTCCTCTTTTCAACTCCGACGAGTCCCTCAAAACCGCCCAGGTCGCGGAAGCTGCTGGCCGCATGCTTGCCTCTAAGTCCATCGGCACCAAAGTGACAATTTTGATCGACGATAATACGCCAGGCGCACAGACGAAAGTCATCGTCATTCCAGAGGCCAGCCCGTGGATGATGGAACTGCTGACCGGCGAATCGTCCGAAGCCACAACCGCCACCACGGCCGCTGCAGTGAAGACCGCAGCCGAAGCAACTTCCGCCAGAAGGACAACAAAGCCGGCCTCTCGAAATTCCAGAAACCGCGCGTTGTTGCAAACTCCATAAGGAATCGCCGCCACGCGACGAATCCGCGACCACAAAAATCTCTCTCTCTCAAGCCGGGCGTTGCCAAAACGCCCGGCTTTTTTTATGAACCGGTACTCTCATCGGTCAGTATGTCAGCACCAGCGTCCAGCATCGACGATGCCTGAGCCTGTCGCAGATCATGGAAAGCGCAACCTCGGGCGTTACTCCATGCTGACTTGCCGTGGCCCGTTGGGCCGACACTACAGACAACACAGATATATCCACCGATACGACGGACACGGGAACAACAGACAACACAAGCGATGGCAGCACAACGGACTCAGGGCCGACCGACAACAACGCACTTTTAGCAGCCGTGCCGAGTGTCACAACGGAATCGGGTAGCTTTGACTTTACGGAGGACATCGTCATAGGCTCATCCGCAGTCGTTTCGACATCTCTTTCCGTGGGCACCGTCATCTGGGCACTCCGCGGCGGCTCTCTGCTGACGGCCTTCCTCTCCGCCCTTCCTCTCCGCCATGCCTGCCTGGCAAGCTTTCGATCCGCTACCTGTGCTGCAGTCGTTCGAGAAAAAGAAAGTTGTAGAAGACGATGACACCTTCCTCTCGATCGTCACCCGCCGCATCAAGAACGCTCCACACTCAACGAAACCATAATCAACGAAGGTTGCGATTCCATGCAGCCTCTTACGGCTTCCGAGGCGTTGAAACAGATTGAAACCTTCCTGACAGAGCATCAGCAAAACGCCGACTTCGACACGGTCGTGTTTCGCCTCACAAGTCTCGCATTCAGCGCAGGCAAAAAGGGAAACCCATCTTAGGCAAATCTCGCCTGGTGCAGGCTCCCCATGCACACTGCAATGACCCACGGCCGGCCGTTCTGACGAAAGTTCCGGGCCGAAGGAACACGGTTGATTCCCAAAGAAGGCCGACCAACGTCCTTCCGGTCACCGTGCAGATTCCTATCATTTGATCTTTGCGGACAGGTCATCTCGCGATTCCCGAGAGCATTGTCCGTGTCGATGTTATCATGATCTCAGAACGCCATTTTCAGCCATACGTCATCTGATCGTATTTCAGACAGCGCCGGTCGATCAGGCAAGCACTTTGGCGCAGTCTCCGGGTTCAATTCAGCAAAGGCAAATACACATGATCCCAATCGATCTGACAGACAAGGTCGCCGTAATTACTGGAGGCGGTCAGGGTCTTGGAAAAGCAACCGCACAGATGCTGCACCAGGCCGGAGCCAGTGTCGTCATCAATTTTCTTGATGATGCCGAGGGAACGGGACGCAGGCTTGCCGACGAAACTGTTTCTGAGTTTGGCGAAAGGGCTCTCGCTGTCGATGCTGACGTTCGATCACGCGACGATCTGCAACGCATGTTTGCTCGAGTCCAGTCGACGTTCGGCAACATCGATATTCTGGTCAACAATGCCGCCATTCTTAGGGATCGCACCGTAAAGAACATGGCGGATTCCGACTGGGACTCCGTCATCGAAACGAACCTTTCTTCTGTCTTTAAAGTCAGTCAGACAGCTCTGCCGTTTCTGAACGAGGGGGCTCGTATTGTTAACATGGCGTCCATCTCCGGAGTCATGGGATTCTTTGGTCAGGCCAATTATGCGTCGGCCAAAGCCGGCGTTATTGCTTTGACCAAGGTCCTTAGCAAAGAACTGGCCGGTCGACGGATCAACGTGAATGCCGTGGCGCCCGGCGTTGTGCTGACTGAAATGGGCAAATCGATTCCCGAACAGGCGCGCCAGCACATGCTGGCGCAGATTCCCCTGCGGCGTTTTGGTGAACCCACAGAAATCGCCAGCACGATCCTCTTTCTGTGCAGCGATCTCTCATCGTACATCACCGGCCAGACGCTGCATGTGAATGGCGGTTGGTGGGCATGACGTCGCCTCTGAAATCAAAGCTGTGCTCGGCAGATGAAGCCGTCAGAAACATTGCCAGCGGATCAACCATTGCATGTGGCGGATTTGTCGGCGCGGGTCATCCGGAGGCACTGACTGCCGCTCTCGAACGTCGCTTTCTGGCCGACGGTCAGCCCACTTCGCTGACTCTTGTGTACGCAGCCGGGCAGGGCGATGGAAAAACGCGTGGCCTGAATCATCTGGCTCATTCCGGACTGCTCAGGCGAGTGATCGGCGGCCACTGGGGGCTCGCCCCGCGACTCGGGCAGATGGCTCTGGCCGGTAACATTGAAGCCTACAATTTTCCGCAGGGCGTGATCTGCCAGCTCCTGCGAGATATCGCGGCCGGTCGGCCGGGCTGCGTGACTCACGTGGGGCTTGGAACCTTTATAGATCCGCTGAACGGCGGAGGTCGGTTGAATAGTCGCACGACGGAAGAGCTGGTCGAACGCGTTCAGCTGCGTGATCGGACCTGGCTGCTGTATCACTCTTTTCCTGTCCATGTGGGTCTGATTCGCGCCACCGCGGCGGATCCGTTTGGCAATCTGATGCTGGATGAAGAAGCTGTCATTGGGGATGTGCTGCCGATCGCACAGGCCGCGCATAACAACCAGGGTATCGTGATCGCTCAGGTGAAGCGGATTCTGGCAGACCCGATTCCCCCGCAGCACGTCCGAGTCCCCGGTCGTCTTGTGTCGCATGTTGTCGTGGCGGACGAAGCCGACCACTGGCAGACTTTTGGTGAACCGTTCAACGCTCGCTATTGCCAGGCCGCTGATACACACCGCACATGCCTGTCCGATCTGCTGCCGCCCATGCCAATGGATGCGCGACGCATCATCGCCGCTCGAGCCTGTGACGAATTGCCACCGCAGGCCATTGCCAATCTGGGCATCGGCCTGCCAGAGGGAATTGCACGGATTGCTGCCGAGCGATCTCTTCTTGCCGATATTACTTTGACTCTGGAAAGCGGTCCGATCGGCGGAATTCCTGCGGGTGGACTCAGCTTCGGAGCATCCCTGCATCCCGAAGCCATCATTGATCAGCCGTCTCAGTTTGATTTCTACGATGGTGGTGGACTTGATTTCGCGGCACTCGGCGCAGCTCAGGTCGACCAGTCCGGCAACGTGAACGTGTCTCGCTTTGGAACTCGATTCGCAGGTGTCGGCGGTTTCGTCAACATCTCACAGAACGCTCGACGTCTTGTCTTCTGCGGCACGCTGACCACAGACGGCCTGGAAGTGACTGTGGAAAACGGCTGCCTGCGAATCGTACGCGAAGGACGAGTGGCGAAGTTTGTAAAGCAGGTCGAACAGGTTTCATTCTCGGGTCAAATCGCTCGTGACAGTCAACGCGATGTTCTGTTTGTGACCGAACGGGCCGTGTTTCGACTTCAGCCCGAGGGCCTTGAACTCATCGAGGCTGCTCCGGGAATCGACATCCAGAAAGACATCGTCGATCAGATGGAATTCGTCCCGCTCATCCGCCAGGTGCGCACGATGAAACTCTGATCTGTTTGCTGACGCAGCCTTAATTTACGGTCTCGGCTCAGACGATCAACGACAACTCACACTTCTGAATCATCACCCGGCGTTATTCGCGAGTCACCACTTCATCAAGGTTCAGCAGCACGTTGGCCGTGACGGTCCAGGCCGCCAGTTCGATGGCGTCCAGACCAGTCGCCGCAGGAAGTTCGCCCACAGCGAGCAGCTGAGTGGCGGTTTCCGGTGCGGCCGCAAACGCAGCATGATCCGCATGGAATCCGTCCAGCAGAATCTGAAGCTCTTCTGCCAACGGTTCACGGGCCGTGGCGAGCCTGAATCCGTAGGCGATCTGTTCGCTCGGTGAGGCCCCGCCTTCGTTCATCAACCTTACAGCCAACGCTTTTGCAGCCTCGACAAACGTCACTTCATTTAATAACGCCAGCGCCTGAAGTGGTGTGTTGGTCCGAGAACGCTTGATCGTACATACTTCTCGATTCGTAGCGTCAAACAGCAGCAGCGTCGGAGGAGCGGCCGTCCGTTTCCAGATTGTGTACATCGTGCGGCGATAAAGTGATTCGCCTTTATCATGTTGATAGCCTCGAAGATCACCGTACTTGCTGGTTTCATCCCAGACGCCTTCCGGCATATAAGGACGCACACTTGGTCCGCCAACTCTGTCAACCAGAAGGCCACTCACCGCGAGCGCCTGATCGCGAATCAATTCGGCCGACAGTCTAAAACGAGGCCCTCGCGAAAGCAGTCGATTTTCCGGATCCCGCTGCAGCGCACTTTCACTGGCTCGGGACGACTGACGATAAGTGGCACTCATCAGAATCAGTTTCTGCATCGCCTTCATGTCCCACGCCTGCGCAGGAACACCGCTGACCGATGAAAGCGCGCTGGGCTTCATAAACTGGAAGGCCAGCCAGTCGAGCAGTTCCGGATGGCTCGGAAATTCTGCCTGTGAACCAAAATTCTCACTGGTCTTCACGAGGCCAGTTCCAAAGAATCGTTCCCATTCACGATTGATCCACACTCGCGCCGTCAACGGATTGGTTTCGCTGACAATCCACTGAGCAAATCCGAGTCGATCATTGGACGCACCTTCCGGCAATGGTGGCAGGAACGCCGGGACGCCTCGTTCTACCTTATCGGTCGGACGATCATACTCGCCGCGAGTCAGGACAAACGCGTCTCGCCGAGCCTGCTCCTTCATGACCATCGTTGTCGGCAGGTTGGCTTCAAAAGTCGCGAGTCGCGCCTGTGCCGCCGTGACTTCCGCCTGCGCGACCTTCACAGGATTGTCGATCTGTTCGACAAAATACTTCTGCAATTGCTCAGCCTGCGCCGCACTGCGTACTTCCGGCTTCAAGTCGACGATGGCCTGAATGTCGACCGGTAATCCACCGTCGCCCAGCCCCACCTGATCTGTGTCCGCATCAGACACCGAGATTCGGAATCGCCCCACATTGTGATCGCCAAATTGCGAGTCGTGTGTCATTCGTATGACCAATACCGACTGCGCTGCAACCGGCGCGGGTGTCGACAACTTAAAAACGGCTTTTCGCGTCAGACGCTTTTCCGGATTGTTTCCGTCAATCGCCCAGCCACCGCTCGCCATCGCACGCTTACTTTCCGGCAGCACCGTCAGCTGAATTTTGTCGGCCGTGTAACTCGGCTGCTCGTAATCCGCCAGAGCCTTTGAAATCGCAACAGGCTGCGTTATCTCGGCGGCTCGAAGTTCGGCCGACACTCCCGTCAGGACAAAGTTACCATTGCTGCCGCGGCCTAAACTCTGACCCGGCAACGTCTTATCAGGCATGGCCTCCAGAAGAATTCCTGACAGTCGATCGATGCTTAAAGGGATCTCAATGCGGTACTCATCGTTCGCAGGATTCGGACCGGTGGCCAGCCATGACCCATCGTCCTGTCGCTCAAAGTGGGCTCCGCCAGTTGACTTCACTTCCGCGGGATCCATGTGTTTCCAAACATTCTGAGTTTTGCGTTGCCGCAGGTGAGCTTCCCACGCTGACAGCAGCTCAGGAATTTGAGGTTCTGCTTTCTCACGCTTTCTGTTCGCGGCATCAATTGATGCAAGAATAGATTCTTGCTCCGCCTGCATCTCCGGCGATATCAGCACCATGACCGGCGGCGTGTTTTCCGCACGTCCGGCTCGCGGAGCCAGCACACCCGATTCTTCCACCGAATTGAAGTATGCGAACAGCTGATAGAATTCTCGCTGCGAGATTGGATCGTATTTGTGATCATGGCAGCGGCAGCAGTTCAGAGTCAGTCCCAACCACGTGAGCCCTGTGGTTTCGACTCGGTCAATCACGGTTTCGACAAACCATTCCTGCTCGATGCGGCCGCCTTCACCGTTCAACCGATGATTGCGATTGAAGCCTGTGGCGATGATCTGATCCTGAGTCGCATTTGGGAGCATATCGCCAGCCAGCTGCTCCACCGTGAACTGATCAAAAGGCTTGTTCGAATTGAATGCATTGATGACCCAGTCACGCCATGCCCACATCTCTCGACTGGTATCTGTCTGATAACCGTTGCTGTCTGCGTAGCGAGCGTGATCCAGCCAGGAAATCGCCATCTGCTCGCCATAGTGCGACGACGTCAGTAAGCGATCCACCAGCCTTTCATAGGCATCCGGCGACTGATCATCTGCAAAAGCCTTAAGCTCCGCCAAAGTGGGCGGCAGTCCTGTCAGATCAAGTGAGAGCCGCCGAATTAACGTGATGCGATCCGCTTCAGGAGACTGCGGAAGACGCTCTTTCTTCAACCGCGCAGCGATAAAATGATCAATGGCATTTTCCAGCCGAACGCCGTCCGACTTTTCCAGCGAAGGAATTTCAGGAGACGCGGGTGATTCAAACGCCCAATGCCCCTGGTACTTTGCACCTTCATCAATCCATCGCTGCAGAATCTCCCGCTCACGAGCGGTCAACAACTTTCCTGAATCCGCCGGTGGCATCTTCAGGTCAGCATCCTGACTGGAGATTCGCACGAACAGCTCACTCTGCAAGGCATGTCCCGGGACAACTGCAGCGGAGCCAGACTCCGCAGGATTGATCGCTCCTTCGCGCAGATCAAGTCGCAAACCGGCGGATCGATGAGCGTCATCAGGGCCGTGACACTGAAAACAGTTCTGCGATAGAATCGGTTTTACATCCCGATTGAAATCCAGTTCCTCCGCACGCGATTCGCGTACGGCAAGCGTCAGAACAATGATCAGACGGAAAAAACCGCAGGCAGAACGCATGGTGAGGAACTCCAATCGGCAGCAACAAGACTCACGGTCCGAACAGACCGATTGTTCCTGAGAACAGCTGGCGGTCATTCTAAGGGCCCATTTTGCCGAGGTCTATTGTGCAGCAGCTATGAAAAAAGCGAAGGTCGCGTTGATGTTTCAACGCGACCTTCGCTGTAGACAGTTGAGATTGGAGACTGCTGAGATTCGAGACTGTGTTCCAGTCTTTAATCGCCCAGGAGTTTATCGAACTCGCGGAGCAGTGTTTTCTGCTTCTGTCGTCTTGCCAGTTTCATTTTCCGCTTCACGAACGGAGCCTTCCGCTGTGGCCATCAGCCGCTGAGCAATCGTGATATTGTTTGGATGGAAATACTGCTGCGTGCCGCTGATCGTTCGATTGCTCTTGGTTGCCAGCTGCTGCCATGACATGTTGTCTGTGCGTTGCCAAATAGCTGCCTGAGCCGAATGCTGGTCCACTCGACCTGTCCCAACCATGCGGATCAGTTCAGCGAGAACAGGGTCCTGTGTGTACTCTTCGGTGCGTACAAGACGGTAGTTGATGCGAGGATTTGGATCTGCTTTGCCGTGATTCAAACAGGCCGAGACATAGGGAACTTTGACGGAACGCTCTGGCGGAATCGAGAAGAAACCGCCGCCCATACCGCCACCACCCATGCCGCCGCCACCCATGCCGCCGCCGCCCATGCCACCGCCGCCGCCCATACCGCCGCCAACATTCTGATTCTGGCCGCCCTGCTGGCCGCCCATTCCACCGCCCATGCCACCCATGCCGCCACCCATGCCACCCATGCCGCCGCCACCAAGTCCGCCTAGCTGTTTCAGAACTTGAACGGCGACAAACGAGTCAGGCAGTTCCACGGTCAGAGGGACTTCTGAGGCATTTGAAACGACGACGTAGCCGCCGGTGGCATCTACAGCAACGACTTTGGATTCGAGTCGCCCGTCTTCCATGCCATCAAAAAGTCCTACGCGTTCGGCGGTCGGATCAAATTTCGGAGCAGTAATGACAGGCTTTCGACTTTCTGTTCGCTTTGCTTCCGCCTGACAAACTGTCGAGGTCTGTACAACAAGGCCAAGGATGGCCGCTGCACAAAACGCATGGCAAAGCACCGATCGGCGTGTAATCATAAGGAAAGCTCCTGAACTCTGCGGCGGAAACGAGGCATCGGCGGACGAACATTCGACCGCTGAGCACCGCACTCCCGAGGAAAACGTGAAATCCATGCGGGCACCATGCAGTTTATCGCTGTTTTCCCGCACATCACAACAAAAAAGTCTACACACTTTCCGAACTCGGTCATGACAGGCCGCCGAAAAGCCGAACACGTTGCCGCTCGCGAATGTCACGAATGCTCTTGAGCGGAAATCGAAGCCGATTGTAGGAATTAGTCAGGTGGCTGTTCTCGAGCGTCCCACAAATCGGAGCGTGACGCCCGCCTCCCCCAAAAGCCGCCCGGAACCAACTCAAAAGACACGATCTGCAACCAGTCACAGAAATTTCTGAAATGCTCAGTTTGATTTTCTCCCCCGCGGCCGATAGATTCCGCCACACAAGGACGATTAGCTCAGTTGGTTAGAGCGCCACGTTGACATCGTGGAGGTCGTTGGTTCGAGTCCAATATCGTCCACT
>QWOO01000176.1 GCA_003669615.1 Planctomycetota bacterium | reverse complement strand
CGCATCGCGATCTTGGCGAGACAAGGGTTTCATGTTTATTTGAACGGCCAAAAGATTCACACCTACATCTGGTGGAAGGATGAGCCGCAATACAGGTCTATCGTCCTCGATCAAGAACAGACTCAATATTTGAAGAAAGGGAAAAACGTCTTGGCGGTTTACGCCAATGATCAATACTCCCCAGACTCCCCACAACATTATGCCGCGCTCGATGCATGGATAGAGGGAATCACCAAGACGGATCAGGAGAAGCTCGACCTCGCTTTGGAGGAAGTCCTCTCACCCAAAGACAGAGAAGCTCTCAAGGGCGCATCCAATGGCGGCTACCACTACTTCGGCAGCGCAAAAATATTCGCGCAAATGGGTAAGGCGTTTGCCGAAGCGAACCTCAAGCTCATCAAAAAGTAAGGTTCGATCAGTTTCCAAGCGCACTGGAATCTGAGACATGGAGAATCGAAGCGACGCTTAATGAATCAGAGCTGCATTTCGAAATGACACTCGGCGATTCTGAAGGTGATAACACGTCGGCCATTTATGCGGGCGATTTGTATCTGCTGCCTTGGAAGCGACTTAAAAGAGGCAAGACAGAGCCCCTCTATCCGTTGAGGCCTGGACCATTGATAAAACGCCATGACGGAGGTCTTGCAGCGGTCGTCGAAAGCTGGACCCTTTATCATTGGCAGCCCAGTCAGCTCAATGTCAATGCGAATTTCTGGCGAGATTCGGCAAACAGTGAAGAAGACATACGCAGCTTGTCACCCGGCTTGGGAGGCATCTTTGTAGGTACCAATTCGGGTGTTGCCGCGATTGTCGATTTAGACGGAGGTACTCTCGGACTGGAACAGGAGAGGACGTCCGATGGAAGCTACGATTCTCGTGATGGAGTCCTGGCCACCGCAACGGACCGGGCCGGAAATCTGGCGGCAACAGCAACGCTGCAGGGCCAAATCAAGCTCTATAATCCTCAACCAGACCCGAGCGCCAGCGAAGGATCTCCCGGGCTTGCAGCTTTACGCCAGCACACCTTTGACGACGTTGCCAAATACGTCGGTCAGGCTTTCGTCTCGGCCCTGATGGAAGTACGTCAGCTTTTCATGATCCAGCCCCATCAGATGCAGGATGGTTGCATGCAGATCATGCAGATGGACTCGATCCACCACGGCTTCGAACCCGAACTCATCGGTTTCGCCCCAGGAAATTCCGCCCTTCACGCCCGCGCCGGCCAGCCACATGGAGAATCCATAAGGATTGTGATTACGACCCGGCGCGTCCGGGCCTTCGCTGAACGGCATGCGACCAAATTCGCCGCCCCAGACAATCAGCGTTTCTTCCAGCAGACCGCGTTCTTCCAGATCGGTCAGCAAAGCGGCGATGGGCTGATCGACTTCCGAGCCGTGACGGCCATGATTTTTCTCGATGCTTTCGTGAGCATCCCAGGTCTCTTCCAGATGGCCACCGCCAGAATACAGTTGTACAAAACGCACGCCACGTTCCACCAGACGCCGAGCGACCAGGCAGTTGCGTCCGAATTCATCGGTCGGCTTCTGGCCCACGCCGTAACTGGCAAGTGTGGCTTCTGATTCCTGAGTCAGATCAACCGCTTCCGGTGCTTCCGTCTGCATCCGGAACGCAAGCTCATAGGAATTGATACGCGAAGCCAGTTCATCTCCACCCGGTCGCGCGGCGAGATGTTTTTGGTTGAGCGTCTCCAGCAGGTTCAGCTGTTCTCGCTGGACATCTCGAGTGATATGCAGGGGGCCTCGCAGATCGAGAATGGGATCACCAACCGGGCGGAACAAAGTCCCCTGATACGCGGCCGACATGAAACCGCTCGACCAGTTCGGCTGCCCGCCAATCGGCCCACCGCGTTTGTCGAGGATCACGACATAGCCGGGCAAACTCTGGTTCTCCGTACCCAGTCCGTAAACACACCACGAACCAAGAGAGGGCCGACCAATAAATGTCTTGCCCGTGTTCATGGCGACGAGCGCCGAACCGTGCGCATGACTGTCTGTATGACACGACTTTATGACGGCAAGTTTATCGGCATGCTTCCGCACGTTTGGAAAATAGTCGGAGATCAGCAGTCCACTTTCCCCGCCCGGTTTGAACTTGCGAAACGCGGGTGTCAGGAAGCCAACTTTACGGCCGCCCGAGTTGATGTAATCCTTGCCGGCCGGTAACGGCTTGCCGGCATATTTCTCCAGGGACGGCTTGTAGTCGAACGTATCCACCTGGCTGGGCGCACCGTTCATCATCAGAAAAATGCAAGATTTCGCCTTGGTCGGCAGGTGAGCCGGTCGAATCGACAACGGCCCGGGAACTTCTCCTGCAGACGCATGTCGTGCAAAAAAACCATCGTTGCCGAGCAGCGCCGAAAGCGCAACTCCGGTAAATCCGCCGCCCATCTGCCACACGAATTCGCGACGCGTATTTCCGCACGGGAAAAGTTGCATTTGCAGTAATCCTTAATTCTATACACCCACGTCTACACCACGTCGCTTCAGTTTCTTTATCAGCTTCGTCACAAGAGCCGTCCAGCCGGTCTGATGGCTGGCTCCGAGTCCTTTGCCGGACTCGCCATGAAAATATTCGTAAAACAGAACCAACTCTTTGTATTCAGGATCATTTGAGTATCGCTTGTCTTCTCCATGACAAGGTCGATTTCCTTCTTTGTTCGGAAGGAAAAGTCGAATCTGCCGCAGCATTAATTCTTCCGCGACCTGGCCCAAAGTCATCATCACGCCTGAGCCCATCGGGCATTCGACTTTAAAATCTTCGCCATAAAATTCGTCATACCGTTCAAGCGCTTCGATCAGCAAATAGTTCATCGGAAACCATACCGGCCCGCGCCAGTTGCTGTTGCCGCCAAACATCGAAGAATCGGAATCGCCCGGCACATAGTTGACGCGGTGCTCTTCTCCGTTGGCATTGAACACGAACGGCTGTTTATCGTGGATCCGCGACAGCGAACGAATTCCGTACGGCGACAAAAACTCATTTTCGTCCAGCAGATACTTCAGCATCCGCTCCATACGTTCGCGTGTTGGAATCGCCAGCAGCCGCAGTCCGCGAGCCGGGCGAGTTGCGTCGGCTTCTTTGGATACCTGCATGAACGTGATGTTCTTAATGCGATCTTTTCGGTGTTCGACGAACCATTCCATTCGACGACGAAAACCGGGCAGCTTTTGCAGCACCACGTCGCTCAGAATAATCGCGGTAAACAACGGGATGATGCCGACCAGCGAGCGAACTCGCAGCGGAATATGTTCCCCGTTGTTGTACAGATGGTCGTAATAGAACCCATCCTGCTCGTCCCACAGACCAATGTCGCTGATCGAATTCATCGCGTCGGCAATTTCGATGTAATGCTCGAAGAACTTGGACGCCATGTCGGCGTACGCAGGGTTCTCGCTGGCAAGTTCCAGAGCCATCGTCAACATTCGAGCGCAATAGAATCCCATCCACGCGGTGCCGTCGGCCTGATGCAGATGTCCGCCAGTGGGCAGCGGCTTGGATCGGTCAAACACGCCGATGTTGTCGAGCCCCAGAAATCCGCCGCTGAAAACATGCTTGCCCAGCAGGTCTTTACGATTTACCCACCATGTGAAATTGACCACAAGCTTCTGGAATGTGCGCGCCAGAAACAGTCGATCGCGATGACCGGGTGGTCCAGTCTGCTTGTAAACTCGCCAGCAGGCCCACGCATGAACCGGCGGATTGACGTCGCTGAAATTCCATTCGTACGCCGGAATCTGACCGTTGGCGTGCATGTACCATTCGCGAAGAAACAGAATCAACTGTTCGCGTGCAAAATGGTTATCGATGTCTGCCATCGGCACCATATGAAATGCCAGGTCCCATGCCGCGTACCACGGGTACTCCCATTTGTCCGGCATGGAAATAATGTCGCGGTTGAACAGATGCGGCCACTCACTGTTTCGAATCGTGCGGCGCGATTCGGGAGACGCCGGCAGATTGGGATCGCCATTCAACCAGTCTTCGACGATGTAGTTGTAAAACTGCTTGGTCCACAGCAGACCCGAATACGCCTGACGCATAACGCGCTTGGATTCTTCAGGCAGAGAAGGAGGAATCTTTCCCGCATAGAAGGCGTCGGCTTCGGCGATTCGCTGCGTAAACGTGTCACTGAACGAACTGCCGAACAGCGACTTCGGAGGACGGTTATAGTCCCACAATCGCAGTTGCAAAGTGATCTGCTCACCGGACCGCACAGTGACTCGATAATGAGCGGCCGCCTTTGTGCCGACTTCCTTCGGATTCACAGCATCCTGCCGGCGTCCAATAATGTATTCGTGAAAACCGTCCTTGTAGTATTTGCCAGACAGACTGGGGTCGTGCAAATATCTCGGGTTCGATTCGTTCTCGGTAAACAGCCATGTGGGATGTTTTCCATCGGGGCCAGTATCAGCGGCAAACATGAACTTGCCGAGCGTCGCGTGATCCGCGGTCACTCGACCGTGCTCATCCTTGTGCATGTGCGGCTTCGGCCAGCAACCTTCATGAGTGCAGCCCCAGGTCCATGTGTTGCGAAACCAGAAAGTTGGCAGAACATGCACCGACGCAATCGCCGGGCCTCGGTTCGCAATCGTGATGCGAATCAGAATGTCGTCGGAGTTCTCTTTTGCGTATTCGGCAAACACATCGAAGTAGCGATTACGATCGAAGATGCCGGTATCGACCAATTCCAGCTCGGGCAGATTTCGGCTGCGGTGCTGGTTCTCGGCCACGAGCTTGCCATAGGGGTATTCCAACTGCGGATACTTGTACAACGCCTTCATGTACGAATGCGATGGAGTAGAGTCGAGGTAGTAATACTCTTCTTTGACGTCTTCACCGTGATTGCCTTCATGGCCATTCACGCCGAACAGTCGCTCTTTCAAAATCGGATCTCGACCATTCCACAACGCGAGCCCGAAGCACAAACGGCACTGGCGATCGGTGAAGCCCATCAGGCCATCTTCGCCCCATCGGTAGGCGCGTCCGCGAGCGTGATCGTGAGGAAACGACTGCCACGGACTTCCGTCGTGCGAATAGTCTTCGCGCACAGTGCCCCATTGGCGTTCCGACAGGTAGGGCCCCCATCGCTTCCAGTTCGCGTCGTCGGAACGCGATTCTTCCTGTTCCAGTCGAACCAACTCGGCCGTTTTGGTATGAAGTTCGTTCATCAGGGTGCGTAAATGCTTCGCTGTCTTAAGATCTTGAAAACACTGGATACTTTTGCCGACCTGTGTTGTATTCGGATCATGCATTCTTGGCACGGGTTCAGAACGACTAATTTGCGACAACCGAATCTTTGCACGTGTTCGAACGTGCAGATATCAAGTCGCCAACTATTAAAACAAAGCCCACCTCCAGGGCCGATATCCAGGCTTCTGTTTGTGAGTCTACTGGAGTTGCACAGCCCGAAACCTCATTGAGGGATTTTCGAGAACACTCGCGAAACGCAAAAACCCGATCCCTCACGACGTTTGAAGTTCAGAAGACATCAACAGACCTGCCATTACCCTGTGTTGCCACAAAAGATCAAATTCAGCTGAACGACTTTGCGAGCAGCGGTGCGGCGTTGTCAACATTCTGGTCTGAGTTTCTGAAGAAGCGGCATTCCGGGGAGCGGGAATGAAGTTTTCGCTCGGCTTTTTCTGTCATGTACCGCAAATCCCGGAGGTCCCCTTCCTTGGATCTCGCTGCCTGGGTATTTTCCGTCCGAACTCCGCACCGAGAGACCGCGTTTGGCAATTCCTCGGGACGGAACGTTCAGAATCTCTGTACTTGCATCGCTGCTGTGATCCTCCGGACAATCGACCATGACCGAATCTTCAGTTCCCGCCCATCGCGACTTCGTTCGTCAAATCATTGACGAAGATTTGAAAACGGAGAAATGGGCCGGTCGTGTTCACACTCGGTTTCCACCTGAACCGAACGGTTATCTGCATATCGGTCACGCGAAGTCGATCTGTTTGAACTTTGGAATTGCCAAAGAGTACGGCGGCAAATGCAATCTGCGTTTCGATGATACCAATCCCGAAAAGGAAGAAGTTGAGTACGTCGATTCGATCATGGACGATGTTCGATGGCTCGGCTTTGACTGGGAAGATCGACTGTTCTACGCGTCGGACTACTTTGAACAGATCTATCAGTGGGCCGAACAGCTGATTCGCGATGACAAAGCGTATGTCTGCAGTTTGGGACTGGAAGAGATTCGGGGTGGACGAGGCAGTGCCAGCGAACCGGGCGTGGACAGTCCTTATCGCAGTCGTTCGGTCGAAGAAAACATCGATCTGTTTCGTCGCATGCGGGCCGGCGAGTTTCCTGACGGTGCTCACGTACTGCGTGCAAAGATCGACATGGCTCACAAGCACATGCTGATGCGGGATCCGATCATGTATCGCATTCGGCATACGGAGCATCATCGCACCGGACACAAGTGGTGCATCTATCCGACTTACGATTATACGCACGGTCAGTCGGATTCGATCGAAGGCATCACGCATTCCATCTGCACGCTGGAATTTGAAAACCATCGCCCGTTGTACGACTGGTATTGTGACGCGCTCGGCATTCATCATCCGCAGCAGATTGAGTTCAATCGACTGAACCTGACGTACACGATGATGAGCAAACGTCGCCTCCTGGAACTGGTTCAGGGCAAGCACGTTCACGGCTGGGATGATCCTCGCATTCCAACGCTGCGAGGCCTGCGTCGGCGAGGCTACACGCCAGAATCGATTCGCGCTTTCGTGGCCTATGTCGGCGTCACCAAGAACAACGCCACGATGGATATGTGTGTTCTGGAGAATCACATTCGTGAAGATCTGAACAAGCGGGCCGAGCGACGGATGGGCGTCCTGAATCCGCTGAAGGTGGTCATCACCAATTATCCTGAAGATCAGACGGAAGAAATGGATGCCGTCAACAATCCGGAGGACGCCACCGCGGGAACTCGTAAAGTTCCGTTCAGCCGTGAGCTGTACATCGAGCGAGACGACTTCATGGAAGATCCGCCAAAGAAGTTTTTCCGACTGTCGCCAGGTAAAGAAGTCCGACTTCGCTGGGCCTACTTTGTCACGTGCAGCAATGTTGTCAAAGATGCCTCCGGCCAAATCACCGAAATTCACTGCACCTATGACCCTGCGACCAAAGGCGGGGACGCGCCTGACGGCCGCAAGGTCAAAGCCACTTTGCACTGGGTCTCCGCGAAGCATGCTCTTCAGGCTGAAGTTCGGCTGTACGATCATTTGTTCGTGAAAGAAGACCCGGACGAAGTCAGCGACGCGTCGCTCGACTGGAAATCGAACCTCAATCCCAACTCTCTGATTGTTCAACCGGCCGCAATGCTCGAGCCGTCTCTGGGCCTTGCAAAAACTGGCGAACGTTTTCAATTTGAACGCATGGGCTATTTCTGCGTCGACAGCGACACGCAGGGCGCACACATGGTTTTCAATCGAACGGTCACTTTGAAAGATCAATGGTCGAAGGAACAGGCAAAAGGTTGATAACAGGCGCCGTCGGCAGGCCATTGATGATCGCTCATCAGGATGATGCACCAGGAACTGAAGTAACGGATGATCTCCGCAGGAAGACGAACGTTGTGGCTAAGAAGGCGAAAATACCGGATCCATTAAGTGAGATTGCCAGCAATCTGGTCACCGTTCTGGAAACGCAGCGGGCTGTTGCGGGGCAAGGTACGGACAAACCGCTGCTGACGTGGTCACAATTGCTCGCCAGCCAAAGCGGAGTTTCCACAGACTGGGCCACCGCCGCATTGCAAAAGGCTCCCGCGAAGAGCCAGATCCTGATTGCCATCGCCGACGATTTAAAGAGTCCCGTTGCGCTGTCGAAAGATCTGAATCGCCTGGCTCAGGATCCGGCCGTGTTGCAACGCCTGGTTCAGCATCCGTCCACAGGCTGCAGTGAACTGGTTCCCGTGCGGACTTTGGCCGAGCTTTGTAAAAGTGTCGACAAGAATCTGCGCAAACCGGTCGAAGCGTACTGGACGCAGCATGCGAAGAAGCTGCCCGCGGGTCTGTCTTCAGTTGAGCAACGAGTCGGCAAGAAGGCAGTCGTGGGGATTCACGACGAGCGATTTGCCCGTCCGGATGTGACCCTGAGCCGAAAGCTGGCTGCCGCGCTGGAATCGCTGCGGAAGCTGGGCGAATCCAGCTATCCCGCATTACTAAGCGATGTGCTGACGCGAGCGGATGTTAGTTCGGATGACCCGCAACTGGCTTCCGCATTTGGTCAGCCACCGTTTGCAGAATCTACGATGCTTGTCGCAGGCAAACTGCCGGATGGCTGGATAGCTCTGCGGGCGGATGCAGAACAAGTTGTCAACAGTGAAGGCTTTCTGCGCCGGTTGCTGCTGCGGCAGTGCAATGAAGCGTCGCCGGAGGTCAAGTTATCCGCACTGTCCAAAATCCTGATGAAGGATCTACAGCCCCGATTCGGCGAAGTGTGGCGAACTCATTTCGACCTGCAGCGAAAATTTCCGTTCGTCGAATTCACTTCGGCCGGGACGAAAGCCAAGCCCGATCTTGTCCTGCGAGATGCCCGCTTTCCTCGTGCGGAAAAAGTTCTGTCCGAGCAACTCGTGAAACAGCTGGAGCACCAAAAGGCGATCGGCGAAGCCGCTTATCCCTCGACATGGAATCGCATTGTCGAACTGACGAAGACAGTGGCCGACAAAGCGACTCTGCAAAAAGCTTCCGCCATGGAGCCGTTTGCAGGCCGAGTTCTTATGGCGTTCCCGGCGATGGCGGATTCGCCCGTCGCGTTTGTGGATGATGCCGCGATGTTGGCCGGATCAGTTCGACTGATGGACCTTCTGCTGGCTCAGCTGACCAGCGGCGATCAACAGGGAGTGCCGGCGGAAAAAATCTCAGCGGCGAAAGGACTGCATCCGCTGTTGAAGCCCTTGGTTGCGGCTGCCGTGGAGATATTTCTTGCAGACAAGCAACTGCCAGTCGGTCTCGGCGGACTCCGTCTGGGCGGCAAGTGGCATGTGTTTCGTCTGCAGGACGTGACGTCAGGGGCGCCCGCAGCATCATCTGCATCATCTGCATCATCTG
>QWOO01000124.1 GCA_003669615.1 Planctomycetota bacterium | reverse complement strand
TTCGTATCTGGTTGTGTTGTCATCCGGTGTCGTGCGTGACATCTACCAAAGATTCATAAGTCCAACGGCCGATCGCGATCATCTTCGCCGCGCTGCCTGGGGAACCATGATTGTTGCCGGCATCATTTCCGTTGCTGTCAGCTGGTATCCGGTGGCTTACCTGCAGGCCTTCATTATCTTCAGCACTTCTGGCGCGGCCGCAACATTTCTGGTTCCGGCGCTGATGGCCTGCTACTGGCGTCGAGCCACCACGGCGGGCGTATTTGCCGCCATGATCAGCGGTGCGGTGATTGTTCTTGCTTTGTATCTGACTGGCATCTTTTCACTGCTGCCACAACAGGCGATCGGTGCAGCCACGAAATTTCGGCCTTACTATCTGATGGGCTTCGACCCTCTGATTTGGGGCATTCTGGTCTCGGCCATTTTTGGTGTGACTGGCAGTCTGTTGAGCAAGCCGATGGATGAGGAACTGGTTTCCCGAATGTTTGATCAACAGGAACCTACTGTTGGCGTTGAATCGTAGGTATCAGTGCCGGGTCAAGTTTCACATGCGATGGATATGATTCGTGCGGCAGGCAAAGTTCATGAAAGCATGTGTCCATTTCATTTAAGAGCCGTGAGACGTTGATCCCGCCCAGTTCGGGCTGAAATGAACTCATATAGCCGCGAGACGATATGCTCATGCGTCGAGCTCCGCCAAGGTTGCCCTCTTCAAAATGAAAGAGGGCAACCGCGGCTTGAATCAGTCCCTGAAAAAATGGCTTCTCTGGGCAAATCTGCTCGCCCCAGAAGTCCTCGAGCACATCATGGCAGGCAAAGAATTCGCGTTCATTGAACAGGCGAATGCCTTCATCAATACGTGGGTCAGAGAAGTCGCAGGTAGCCATTGTCAGGAGTCTGCTGTCGAAGCGGGATGATGCTGCAAGGGAATAAAAGTTTGACTGCAGTCGTCACTGGCGAGTGTCCGGAACGATCTGATGCAGCCACGCTCGCAGTTGTTCGCGAGCCGGGCATGGACGCAGAATCCACTCGTCACTGTGGTTACGGAATCCCGTGGATGCAAATGTCTGATTCGTTTGTTTCAACGGCAACAGATAATTGCGAGTCTCGTCGGTCTGATTTCGTTCGCCAATAATGAACTGTGGACGTCCCTGAAGACGGGCCAGTCGGATGGCGGCCGACTTTGCGTCACTGTCCGGATAAGGCCAGCGGCGAACTCCGTCATAGTGGCTGCAGACGACGAATGCTTTCCAAAGTTTTGCAATCTGGTCATCGTAAAGACCCAGATAGTTGCATGCGATGGCTCCGCGTGAGAAGCCGCAGAGAATGATGCGTTCTCGATCGCCGCCGAAGTTTTCGCAGGTATCTTCAATGGCCGCTTTACAATAGTCCAAAGTGGGTTGAGGTGCATACTCGGGAGCGTCTCCCCACCAGGTGATCGCCAGGTCGTCGCGAGTGTTGTTGAGATAAGGCAGACAGATCCAGATAAAACCGTGGCCTTCGGAGAGGCCGTATCCAAGATTGCAGTCTTCCGGACGGCCCGTGCATTCATCGCCCAGTGCATCACGGTAGCCACCGTTGCCCGCGTATTCGATGATGATCGGGAACGACTTTCCTGGCGCCCAGTCGTCTGGAAGAAACAACGTGTGGTAAACGTCATCTGTCGAAAAATTGTCGACTGTGCGACGCACCCGCCGTCCGGCCTCGGGCATCAGTTTAGAGCACGCGGGGACTTTCAGGTCCGGTTCGACCGAACGTACGTCGGGCCATTCCGTTGTCTGGCCAAAAGTTGTCTGGCCAAAAGTTGTCTGGCCAAAAGTTGTCTGGCCAAAAGTTGTCGGAAGGGGCAGGCAAAGAGCGGCCCACAGAATTGTCAGCCAGGCACAGGCTCCAGAAAGACGACAACCACAACAGCTGCGGTCCCGTTGGTTTCTGCGGTAAGCATCAGCAACTCCACGTAGCCCTGCATTCATGGCTGAGCGCCCGCCACTCTTCGAGCCACCACGATGGCCCCACGTCCCGACACACGCACAAACAGAATGACTCGCGGAGGTTCACTGCCCGTAGGAAGTTGCCGACGGACGACATCGGACTCAGTTGGAATCCTTCGGCACTTCACTTCGTAATGCAGTGACGCCTTGTCACGGAGATATTTTTTCAGATCCTTCAGACTGTTCGGCAACACCGCTTCCACTTGAAAGCCGGTAACGAAATTGGTGACGGGAAGCTGATCGCTCGTCAGATATTCTTCTTCAGCATCCAGTCTGAGCAACTGCTGCTGCCCGGCCATCACGTCCAAAAGGCCAGAGCGCACAATCGCCGGATCGGGATCGAAAATGAATCCGCCCACGGCAGGAGTTACATTCGTCCAGGCCGAAAGTGGGTCGGCACAGATCGATTCGCCAGTGGGAAGCACGGTCGCACGGAAAGTATGTTCCCCCGCAAGCGAACCGAACCAAACTGTGGCTTCGCGACATTCGCCATGAAGGCTGATCAGCTCAATTTCGCAGCCCGGGAATTTCTGCAGGAAATTGCTGGCAGGCCCGATCTTGATGCCGCCGCCCGTCGCAGCGCGCGTCAGTTTCTGCATCCATTCAAGATTTGGCTGATACTGTTCCAGTCGCTTGGTGGGTCGATCGGTGTCCGCCCGGCGATCCGGATCGACGTGAACAATTTTGTCGGCCCAGTCTGATTCAGCCACATCACCACACAATGCTTCAAATCGATTCGCGTGCCCCCACGCTTCGGCATTCCATGCTGCACGCACGCACATGGCCGGCGAATTGTCGACGGCAAGAACGGTGGTATGTGCCGCTATGTTGCCGGCATCCACACCGACTCCGCAGCACAGATCGAGAACCAAAGGGGAATTGCTGAACCGCAAAGCTTTGTGTTGTGCGACCGGCCATGCGGTGGATTGTTCCAGACCAACTCGAGTCAGCCACAGCTTTTCTGCGTCAGGAAGTGCGCCCTTCGCTTTGGTTCGAGCCTCGTGAATCACGAGCGCGGCGCGCACGAGATCTGTATCGTAGAGCTCACGCAGCTTCTTCTGGCCGGCAAGTTCCGTCGGCGTGCATTGAGAAATCAGTTCAAAGATTTCCGGCGTATCCCGAAGTTGCAGCAGGATTTCAGTTTCGAGATTATTTGAGTTCGGAGACACTGGATTTTTCAATGGAAAGCGGGCGTTTTAGGACTTCGTGGGAAAGCGTGCGAGGATTGCAGGTCAGTGTCCTGTCGCTATTGCTGACTTGTACCACTGACCGGCTGTTGGCGTGATGTCACGATTGCAGGTTCTCGTGGATTAACTGGACTTCTTCTTCATGCGCACGATGCCGTCCCAGTCGGACGGTGCTTTGCGATCCTGCTGAGTGATCATCATCGACAGATAATCCTGAGCTCTGTCTTCGGCCGGCATTCGATGCAGATATTTCCACGCATCTGACCATTGTCCAGCGATAAATGAAGACACACCCTTTTCAAAATCTGCCAGATGTTGATCCGTCAGAAGGGGCAATCGCTGCTCGGACGGCACCAGTTCGCTCACCCACAGTGGCCGGTCCATTCCATAGGGAAGCACCTGCAGCAAACGCCGAACTCTTCCTTCCGCAGGCGACATCTTCTCGCGGATTTGCTGATCCAAATACGGGTCAATCAGAACGGATACGTGCAGTTCGCGAGTCATGCTTTCCAGCCGGCTTGCAAGATTGACCACCGGTCCGAAGACTGTTACCTTCACTTGCTCACGAGTGCCGATCTTGCCGGCGACCGCTCGCCCGTGGGCGATTCCGATACTGGTTTCGAAATCTTTCAGTGGATGATTTGGATCGGCCTGAGCCTTCGCAAACTCTTCCCGAATGGCCAGCGCCGCTCGGCAGGCATTCAACGGCGACTCTTCGGAACTTATCGGCCAGCCCCAGAATCCCAGCGCTGCGTCTCCTTGAAAATCGCCGGTCACGCCGCCGAAGCGAAGGATCTGACTGGTCATTACTTCCAGCGCCAGACTCACACGTTCGAGCAGGCCCGTGAGATTGTCGGATTCTTCTTCTGCTCGATGACTGAAGCCTCGCAGGTCGCAAAACAGCACTGTCACATCACATTCCCGAGGTTCAAGAAGTGACGTGTCCAGATCTCGCCCCAGTGCTTCAAGGATAGGCGGCGAGAAGAACTGACGCAGGCCGGATTGTTGCCTTTCAAGGCGACGTTGTCGTTGAAGTGATCCCACAATATCAGCAATGAACTCGGTGAACTTTATATCCGCGTGAAGTCGACGTTCACCGGCATCATGGCTGTCAGGTTCACTGCGACCGGTGATATACAAAGCTCGGTCCGTGCTCAGATCTGCAAAGGGAGTGCAGAACGCCCAGCCAAAACCGGCCACCTGAGTGTATTCGCTGTTCGCCGTCTGTGCCTTGTCCCAGACATGCAGAATTGTTGTCTGTTGTTCCATTGCGTTGGAAATCAGACGCACGCTCGGCTGCATCGACACGCCGGTCTCGAATCGTTGTTCCTGATGAAAGACTCGCGGACGAAGATGATCAGACAGCCCGACAATCGCAACGCCATCTGCATTCTGGATACCTGCCAGAAGCAAGCTGGCGAGCCGAACATGCAGGTCTCGTTCAATTCCGGATTCGCGAATGACGGCCGGAAGGCTGGTCAATACTTCAATGCGCTTAGCGGCATCGTCATAGCGAACTCGCTGCAACTGCTGGCGGTCGATCGCCATTTGCTGTCCAGCATCATTCCCCGGCGAATCCGTTTGTGTGACCTGCTGGAGTTCGAATCGTGATGAGCCAATGACGAACGACTGACCTGTGGACAGCGATGCGCTGGTGACTTCGGAGCCATCGAAATACACGGGATTTGATGCATCAGTGAGCCGGCGAATCTCGACCCCTTCGCCGCTGGCCTGGATCTCCACGTGCCTGCGCGAAATGCGTTCGTCCCACGTCGTTTGCAGGCCCGCATCTTCCGCGCGGCCAAGGACGTAAGTTGTATTGGCGATCAAAAGAAATTCGCGGTCCAGTCTGCGTCCGTCAAAAAAGGCAAGAAGGCGAAACATAACACGTAGACTTCGATTGAAGGAGGTTCTGCATCCGGGACGGTTTTGCTCCCGTCACTCGCGTGACCGAGAACGTGCATGGTCCTCGAACGCAGACAGGTCGACAAGCCTTCGGATCAACATCCCTGATAACCGGTGCATGTCAGCTTTTGTAGAGCCGATGCCAGGTTGAAAAGGGTCAGTCGAGCAAGCAATCGAGGAAATGGTAGAAACTGGTTTAGAACAGGCGATGTGGAGTGTGTTCCCATCTGGACACGCTCAATGCATCCAAAGCAGCGAGGTTGCCTCCTGGTCTTGAATCCACCTCGACCCGCGGGAGAACCAACGACCGTCGCTGACCCAATTCAGCTGTGCAATGGCCCTCAGCTGGCTCGTCCAGCAGGAGCCAAAGTTTTAACGTTAACACGCCCGGGTCTTACCACTACGTCCCCGGTTGGCTTGCCCAACCGGAACGAAAGTTTTGCGTGACGCGTAGAATGATCTAAGGGGTTGAGATCGACGGCACATCGCGGCGGTTGAAACTTCGCTTCCTGCCGGACGAGCGGGCATGGGGAGCCGGTTTTGTTGTGTTCGTTTTCTAACTGCAAAACTTGCGCTCATGCCGGGCAAGCCGACATGGGGCGAGAAGTGATTTGGCTCGTGGAACCAGCCCAGCGCGTAGCCCCATGCTTCAGCGTGGGGCCAACTGCCGCTGGTTCAGAATCCTTCAGCCTTTGGCCACATCACTGATAAAATCAAACAGCATCTGCAGCGAATGGTGAGCGTCTTCATCCGTCATGCACATTGGCGGACTGATGCGAATGACGCAGTTGGCCAGAGGGCCCAGCAGATGGATTCCATCGTTGCTGTCGTTGCCTCGGTAACAACGTTCGACGATCGCATTGGCCACCTGATTGGGAGTCTTGTCTCCGTGCGGGCCACATTCAATTCCGAAGACCATGCCTTCGCCGCGCACGTTGACAATTAGTCCGGTCTGCTTCAGACGTCGCAGGCCTGCTAGAAAAATTGTGCTGAGGTGCTGAGTCCGCGCGATGATGTCGGTCGTTTCAAACTCGTCCAGTGTCGCAAGCACAGCAGCAGATGACAGCGGGTTCGCACTCCATGTGTCCGAGGTGGCTCCGTAGCCCATCGGCTCACACACATCGCGCCGTCCAACAGCCGCACTGACTGGCACACCGTTTCCAAGTCCCTTGCCCAGGCAGACAAAGTCGGGTTCGATGCCATAGGCTTCGAAGGCGTACATCTTTCCGGTTCGTCCGAAGTTGGCCTGGACTTCGTCAAGAATGAAAAGGATGTCATGTTCACGGCAGAACTGCTGCAGCATCGGCAGGTATTCTTTTGGCGGATGATAGCTGCCGCCGCCGCCGAGATACGGTTCAGTAATCAGGCAGCCAATCGTGCCGTTGGATTTTTTCCAGATCTGGTCGAGTTCTGCGCGGTACGGTGCTGGATCGAAGGCTTTCTTTGGATGATCCACATCAGAGCATTCTTCCCGAGGGAAGCTGATGAAGTGGACGCGTGAATCACGTTCCGTGTCGCTTTCGGAACCGGTTACAGCTCCGCTGAGACCCTTTTTTCCGTGGAAACCAAAGCGAGTTGCAATGATGCCTTCGCGATTTGGGTCGCGTTTCATGCAGGCCCAAAGCGCTTTCTGAACAGCTTCAGATCCGGAGGCGGCCCAGATCACTGTGTCCAGCTGGCTGCCGCCTTTGCTGGCCTGCAGATTGGCTACCAGTCGGCGGCTGGCTTCTGCCTCCAATTCGGTAATGGCGTTGTAGGCGGTTAATGAAACCGCCTGAAAGAAACCGTCTTCGCTGGAATTGAAGTGCGACGGATTCCAGCCAAGATAGTTGGTGAAACGCTTCATCCAGCGTTTTGGATTGTGGCCGAGATTTGCAACGAGCACACCCGAAGTGAAGTCGAACAGACGCCGACCTTCAGGCGTCCAGTGGAATACGCCGGCCGACTTTGCGAGAACGGCCTGACTTGGCGTAAACGTTCGCAGTGAATGCGGTTCGTTGCCGGCGATCATATCGCGAACCGCATTGGACTGATCTTCATGATCAAAGTGAATTGCAAACGTGGCTGCGGTTTGTTGCATGGCTTAATTCGCTGTGGCAGAGTGAAGGTTGGATGAACCAGAGGGCGGGCGTGTGAAATCGAGGAACAGTCAGATGGGATTTGGCATCTAAGCTGGCATCATGACGGACTCTTCTGCGGAGTGGAATCAATTTCCAGACCGCTTTCCTTCCAGCCGCGAAATCCGCCATCCATGGAAATCACGTTGGTGTAGCCCATCAGCTGCAAATTATGCGCTGCCAGCGCGGATCGATAACCACCGCCGCAGTACAGCACCAGCGGAGTCGCAGGATCGGGAATTTGTTCTTCGATATCCCGCTCAATCACGCCTTTGCCAAGATGCCGCGAGCCTGGAATTCGGGCACTGTTAAACTCACTCTCCTCACGAACGTCCACCAGAACAAACGAATCCCCCATCGCCTGTCTGCGGACGACGTCCTGGATTGTGCATTCCTTGATTCCCGGTCGAACAGTGTCCACCAGTTTCTCAAACTGAATCCCATGCTTCTTTGCCATATTGACTCGTCACATCAGAAATGTCATCGACCCGAAACATCATTCAGGAGTTCGCTCCCGGTTGATCTGAATTTTCCAGAAGAATGGTAACTTAGCCTGTCTGTAAGTCCAAACAACTCCAGAATAGTCCCATGCCCGCTGAATGGAAGTTCGCGGCACCCCAAAAATCGTCGCGCGAACGTGACGACGATTCTGCTTACACCAAGGAATCCAAGATGCATCCTCCCGTTCGACATCTTCTGACCCTGACGATTGTGCTTCTCCTGCTGCCAAAAGCCCTAAATACGGTAGCACAATCTCCGCCCCCACAAGGTCTATCCGGAGTCTGGACAGATGGAGACAGTTCAAAAACACTGCTAACAAACCACGTTCTTGGTGCAGCGGCTCCATTGCCCAACGGAGGCGTTATCGCGGCCGGCGGTCTTGCTCCAGGACTTCAGGGGGCCGCTGCTGTGGCGCTGGCGGAGATCTACGACCCGGTTGACGCCAAATGGAAAGTGGTCACTCCAATGTCCATCGGACGATGGTCTTTGGATGCGATCGCAATGAAGAATAACAAGGTGCTCTTTGCCGGTGGCGCGAGCGCGTTCAGCGAATCCGCCGTTCTGGATTCTGCAGAGCTGTTTGACTCGGCATCAATGTTATTCATTCCCGTGGAAAACAAGATGTCCGCAGCGCGCCACAGCTACGGAATCTCAATGCTGACAGATGGACGAGTTCTGCTTACAGGCGGCAGTACTAAGGGAAACTCGCTGAATGGTTCAGGAACGACCAGCACCGATCTCTATGATCCTGAAATCAACCGGTTTTCCCCAGCCGCTCCTTTGAGAGACGGACGAGCGCTGCATGCCCAGGTCACACTCAAAGACGGACGCGTCGTCGTCATCGGCGGCGCACAGAGGAACGCAGAAATCTATGATCCTGCGTCCAATCGATGGACAACGTTTCCGGGTCTGCTGCCCACGACACTGAAGGATATGAAGGCGTTTGAAACCTTTGATCACCGCATTTTTGTCGCCGGCGGGCAGAACACCCAGGATGGACTGACAACCGATGATACATGGTTCCTTGACATCGAATCAGGACAATTCACGCCCGGGCCGACGATGCAGGGATTCAACTACTCTCCGGACGGATCGCAGAAGGGATCCAGTGATTATTCTGCTTTCGACCTGTTTCCTTCGGACCACAAATTCTCAGGTCGCTATTTCTTTTTCGCCGGTGGAGAAAACGACCCGCCCACCGGCGCTGATGTCGAACTCAATTCTTCCTGTCTCTTTGACGTAGCCAACAATAAGTTTGTAGACCTTGGGCCAATGCCATTCATTCACGATGACCATACTGAAGCGATGACGGGACTCAACGGGAAAGGACATCCTGAAGTTTTGCTGTTCGGCGGTAACAGCTCCAGTGGTACGAGTCGCTTTGAATTCCTTACAGAATCCATTTCGTCCCCCGTCACTTCTGAATGAACGAAAATGCGGTGAGCGTATGCATCAGCGGGAGCTGAGCATCTT
>QWOO01000325.1 GCA_003669615.1 Planctomycetota bacterium | reverse complement strand
TTTCCGTAAAGGCCCATCGTAACGACATCAAGGACGCTGATCGGAAAATCCCAGTCCACACTTTCTCGCTGCGGCACATAGCCAACGCGGGCGCGATTCTGCAGATACGAGCGGCCAAAAACTTCCACGCGACCAGACGCACGGGGAACAAGATCCATAATCGCTTTCAGCAGCGTGCTCTTGCCCGCGCCGTTCGGGCCGACAATCCCAACGAGCTGCCGAGGCTGTACTTCAAAAGCGACATCCCAGATGACCGGTTTGCGATACCAGGCGACCGTCAGGTCATTCACAGACAGCGGGATTGGAGTTCCTGCAGATGATGTCATTCTGGCTTCTCCGGTCCTGTCAGTTTTCCAGACAGGCCGTGTTCGGGAGCAGTTCCGCCCAACGCTCGCGTGACCGTCGTGATATTGAAATCCAGCATGCCCATGTAAGTGCCTTCGTAAGTGCCGGGCGAGCCCATTGCGTCTGAATACAGCTCACCGCCCACGCGAACATTATGACCGCGAGATTTCGCACCGTCGATCAGTGCAAAAATATTCTTCTGAGGCACACTGCTTTCAACAAACACGGCCGCAACTTTGCGATCCACCAGCATATCCACCAGTTCATTGATACGCTGCAAACCGGCCTCTGATTCTGTGGAAAGTCCCTGCACACCAACCACCTCGAGGCCATAGGCGCGACCGAAGTAGTGAAATGCATCGTGAGATGTCACGAGAATTCGCTGATCGGCCGGGATGGAGGCAACGCACTTTACTCCGTATTCATGAAGCTGCATCAGTCGTGCTCGGTAACTGTTGGCATTCGACTGAAAGGATTCAGTTGCTGACGGAACCAGTTGACTCAGGCCATCCGTTAGAACGTCCACGCAGCCAGACCACTGAGCCACATCCATCCAGACGTGCGGATCCGGGTGTCCTTCGGCATCGTCGGTCGACAGCAACTGGTCGGCCGGAACTCGACTGGTCATGGCAAAGACCGGTCGACGTTTTGAAATCTTGTCGAAGACCTCCTGAAGGCGTCCTTCCAGCATCAGACCGCTCGTGAAGATCACGTCGGCCGTAACGATCTGACGCACGTCATCTCGAGTGGCTTTGTAAAGATGAGGGTCGACTCCGGAACCCATCAACTGAAGAACCTGAACGTGATCACCACTGATCTCGCGGACAACATCGGCCACCATTCCCACGGTCGCCAGAACTTTCAAACGTTTGTCCGCTGGCTCAGTCCCGTGGTCGCCCGAGCATCCGGCCACTGTCCAGCAGCCCATGACGGCCAGGAGGCAGAGGCCCTGCGCAGTTGGCCAGTTCATTAACATAGAAGTCAGCTCCCGCGGTCATCATGGACGCATGTCTTCACGGTATCCAATTTCACGGTTACGTAACAGTCACGGTAATCGGTCGGCTGTTTTGCACGAATCCTGACCACCGTTCTGTACCGAACCTGTGATGTAGCCAATGCTACATCTGTGTCTGTGAGTCTATCGGCTGGGATGTTGGCGTCAAGTAGCCCATTGTCACGTCGGCAGGATCTCGGGTGATGGAACGGGATTCCGGATTGTGGCAGCCTGTCCACTTCGGGAAATGTTCCAGTGAACTCTCACATCGGGGCCAAATCAACCGAAGCGCGGCCGAGGAAGCTTAATAAGGGAACAAACAGAACGGTGCCGCTTCCTACGTCGTCGGACAAGGAAGAGTCGGCCACTTTGATGTGAGTGAGTCCGACACCTTGAGTCCCGCGGGTGGAATCAAACGGAATCCATTTGTTATCCACAAAGGCTTCCGTCCACATGTGCGGAGCAAATGAAGCAGGATTTGGGACGTACACAAACCCAACAACCACACGCGAAGGAATTCCCTGGGCTCGCATCAGAGTGCTGAGCAGTACGGCATGTTCAGTGCAGTCGCCGCGCATGTGACGGATGATCTCCGGAACGGGTTGCAGGGCTGTTGAAAACGGCGAGACTCGCAGATTTTTCCAGACATAAAGAGTCAGTCGACGACATTTGTCGGCAGGAATTGAAGTGCTGCCCCCTGCGATAATGGCCATTCGTTTGGCTTCTTCGTTGTCGCACGTCAGCCAGCGGGTCGATGCGAGATAAGCGGGATCCACGGATGATTTACGACTGGATGTAATCGGCGGACTGCTTGTGGGAGTGATCATTGCAGGACGAGTCAACGTGATGACCAGCGCGTTGCCGGATATCTGTTCGACGGTCTGAAAATCTGAGGAGGGCAGGGTGATCTGCTCGGCAGTTCCGACCGTGATCTGAAGTTTCAACGATTCAAGACGATCCAGATTGGTCAGCTGACGCTTCACGGGTACGACACTGCTGAACTGCAGATCCAGCGAACCCAGGCTCTCTTTTCCCAGAGCATTTGCCGCATCCGATCGTTCCATTCGGAGCATCTGTCCGGCCAGCATTTGTTCAGACCGGACGGCCGTCTGCTGTTCGTCATAGAACACCGCAGATTTCATATCGGGGCTGTTCGTCGGCCAATAGTCAATGCGAGTGACTGCCAGCGTTTTGTTATTCGCCTGCTTCAGTGACTGGTTTCCGGTGCGGTGAATTTCGATGTCCACAATGGCCGCTGTTTCAGGAAAGAATACCGCGGCTGTCCATAACCGAGATCGTTCCCTGGAGGCCACTTCCAGCCAGGCGGGAAAAATAGGGGATCGCGGCTGAACGGGAGATGTGATCAGTTGCCGATGTGTACTGCCAGCGACGGTTTCGGAAATCTCAAACCCGGACTTTGTCGCATCCCACGTGCCTGTTCGTTCCAGCACGGAGCGTTCGGCATCTGTTCGTCGAAGAGACCAGCTGTAAAGGATTCCGTCGATCGATTCGACTGTTTCGAGATGAGCCGAAACGGAGAAGTCAGTACCAAATCGGCGCAGTTGAAGCCGCGTATCACGAATCCTTCGCACCATTGCCACTGGTGAATCTGTTTGTGCCGCACCCGCAGGTTTGGGCATCGGCAAGGTGTTCAGCGATTCATGGCCGACCAGTTGGTCGTCGAACTCCATGCGGAACCATTCTTCAACGGCTCCCGTGGCAGCTGGTGGCGTTGGTGAATTTCTGGATGACAGCCGACTGCCGATTTCTGGCAGTTGCGCCACAGCAGGCACACTGCCCATGAGCAGAGCCAGAAGTGTTAGTGAATACCCGCGAAGCTGTGTCATGAATAGCAGTATCACAGATTGTACCGGATGAAGCACGCGCAAATTCTGAAGGGGTTTTGCCGTGTGTGACGGAATCAGTGTCGCCGGAACAGCTTCTCCTGACGGTATCTTCGTGCTTCAAAATGACTGCTTACCCGCAAAATCGTCGTTTCGTCTAAATCCGTCCTGCGAGGCTCTGTCTGAGTGCTAAGTTTTTCACAGGCTGGCTGAGATCGCCATTATCCATTCTGCGTCGGAATCATGTCATGAGTTTTCTCAAGAACTTCCTGAAGTCAAACTACCGCGATGGTGACGCACCTCATGGCGTCAGCAGCTTTCGTAATTTATCGGAAGACGAGCTTGAGGCTCATATGACGATCGCTCGGTACGGCGATTTTACGCTGACCGATGCGGTGCGCCCGTCATACAATCTGGAAGTGATTCCCCGGACCGGCTTTCGCCATGAATGGTATGTCGATCAGGATTCCGGAGCACGGATTCCTGTTCTGATGGCCTCTGTGACTCGGGAAAAGTTGTTTGATGCTTTTCTGTCTCTCCTGGATCCGCTGGGTGAGACGGTCGATGTGGTTCTGGAAACCAGCCACGATAAGAACAACGGTCAGCACACCGATCTTTATCGTGAGCAGATCGACATGCCGGTTCTGCAGAGCATTCTGTATGACTTCGAAGACCTGCTGATGGACGATGGCTGCTGCGGAATTGCCATCCTGAATCCTCGCAAGCCAATGGAAGTTCAACTGGATGAGCACAAGCTGATGTTTGTGTATGGTCGGGAAAATGGCGACTACGAAACTGCATTCAAACAGAACCAGATCGCTCGTATCGAAGACCTTCGCTTCATCACCGAAGCGGAACATGTTCATTCATCAAGTGACGAGTTTCAGCAGCGCTTTGAGCAACTTTGCTACCACCTTGGCATCGAAAACTGAGGCTCGGAGTATTTGAAAACGATTGGCAGCCGCGGATTCAAAGAATCGCGGCTGCAGTCCGTTGGCGATTTCTGTGGTTGTCCAGATCTGAGCAAACCAGTCAGGAGACTGTTTTGCAGATCGTTCCAGTATCCAAGTTATCCATAGGGAGGTTCAGATGACGTGGTTCCCCCCACACATCGAACACTACCGTTCGACGAGTCCTCTGCGGTCTTTACTGCTTCTGGCGATCTCCGGCTCGCTGTGCGGATGCACGTCGTTGCCATCCATGCGTTCCATGTCTGTAGCCAACAGCTTACAGACAGCGCCGGCCGCGAAGGGCGACATGCCGCCTGCGGTGCCTGATTTCGACATTGCCCAGGAATCGCCAGTGGAAAAAGTGGCTGCTGCTGCTGCTGCTGCTGCTGCTGCTGTGGTTCCGGTCCCCAAAGCCGAACACAGTGGGACTCTTGAAGCTCCAAAACCCGTTGAAGCCACGGTAAAAACAAGTCCCGCACCGCAACCTGAAAAGACGCCTTCGGTACCGATTGTCGAGTCTGCTCAGGCTGCACGCAGCGTTGTAGAAAGTTCTCCTGCTGCCGCACCGAAAACCGCGACTTCCGGACCGGCGGTGGCTCAGAAAGAAATACCAGCTCCATCGCCGCTAAGTGCTGCACCGGTCAAGCCGGAGCAGACAAAGCCTGCGCCGCCAGTGTCTGAACCCGTCAAAGTTGCTACGGCAAAAGTCGACGGCGTGATTGTGAATCCGCCCGCTTCTTTTCATTGGGAGCAGGACGGAAAAAGTACTGGCGGGCGACCTTTCCAGAAAGCTTCGCCAGGAGACGACGGCTATCGAACTTTGGTTGTGGGAAGTGTTGGCGGAAACGATCCACTGGCACTGGAACTCGTTGAGCTTCTTGCCAAACGTCTGCACGATGACAGTGTCATCCTGGGTGGCTTTGACTGCACGATTGTCAGAACTTTGAATCCGGATGGTGAGGCCAAAAAAACATATTTGAATGATAATGGTCAGTACGTCAACGACTTCTTTCCAAAGCCTGGTGAGAAGACAGTGGCAGAGTCTCCTGCTGAGGTGAGTTATCTGCTTGCATTGCTGAAGGATCTGCAGCCTCAGCGAGTCGTCCACGTCAGGTCTGTCAAAGGTGCTGCAGGGATTATCGCCGCTAACGAAAGCTGTCAGCCGGCGGCCAAAGAAGCGGCCGACTGGATGAAGTTCAAATTGGCGACTCTTCCGTCAAAAGGAAGTTCTGCCAGCACAATGGAACGATACATTTCGGCAAGCGGCAGTTCTGACATGATCATGTTCGCGATCCCTCAGACAACTCCTCGGGCCGAACTTTGGGAACGTTACGGGGATACGCTGCTCAACTTTCTGCTGGGGGACGACACTGGAACACGCGAACTTGCGCGGCAGCAGTCAAAAGAATCGTCTGCAGAACGAGGCAAGGAAAGTTCCGAAAAGTAACAACGGCTTGAAATCATAGAACGAAGAAAGCCCGGCATCTGTAAAACGATGCCGGGCTTTTTTTGGATTTGCAATCGCTGTTGACTGGAACTACTTCCTGGCGGCGATGGTTGCCATGGATGCCTGAACCAGGCGACGTGACTGCACGGCATTCTGAATGGCATTTCGAAATGCTCCGGCATCGGCCACGCCGGAAAGTCGCAGGATCGTCTGACCGTTGGCTGCCTTGATGCGGATGTCGGACGATCGGAAGAATGCTTGGCCTGCCAGTTCTTCCAGTTCTACGGATGCGATCTCGTTCAGATCGACGCTGGCCGTGCGCTGGCTGCCCATGGTGGACCAAATCTGCAGCGATCGATTTGTCAAAATGTAACGTGAGCCCAGCTTGTTCAGCAGAAAAATGAGCAGGCCCAGAGGAGCCAGTGCAGGTCCAAAGATCAGATACGAAAGTTTGATACCGAAGATTTTGGCCGGAATCGCATCCATCAACTGGCCAATCAGCCGGCCGATTGAAGTCGCACCGACGGAAGGGAATTCGGCCATGATGCGCGATTCCAGAGTAGGGCTGACACCCGCAATTGCCTGAACGGACATGGGAAACCTGTTTACTGGGGAACGGCGCAAACTTTGGCCTGACGCCGAAGGAAATCGACGAGGTCGTCAGAAACTGTGTTGAAATTACCACGCCCTACTCTGAATTTCCATCGCACTCAGCCGCCGGAACCGCCTTTCGTTCCATTGAGACATTACCCCGTGCGTTTTTCGGGCCGTTTTAATGCCAAAACGATCCATCCCATGCACGTTTCCACGGATGCGGGGGCCGTCTTTCGAATTCGCAGGAGCGATCAGCGAATCCTCGCTGAAACACGCCGCATCAAAATGCCCGCCAGAATCATCCATCGCAAAATGTAGTGAGAACTTTTGGGCTGAAACCGCAGAAAACTCAGTGCTGTTGAAGTGAGTTGGGGAGGTTGGGCTGAATCAGCAACTGATGGAGCAGATTCTGCCAATGCTCGGCGCCGATAACTCGAGCCCTGTTGCAGCTTTGCTGGCTGGTGATTTCTACACGGTTCCGGCTCTTGATAAGCGAGGCGGTACCGGGGACGTGACCGACGTCTGACGCGCCTTTGGAGAATGCTTCGCCTGGGTTGCCGGGAATCACGATCTGTTTGGAGACAGAAATATCTGGCGCCCCTCGTTTGCGCCTCCACTGTATTATCTGGACGGCGAAACGATCGAAGTGGACGGTATCAAAATCGGAGGCATCTGCGGGATCATCGGCAATCCTTCACGTCCTCAGCGTCGCACGGAAGACGACGATCTCCAGACACTGGAAGAAGTGCTCAGCCAGCTACTGGACGTGCTTCTCATGCACGAAGGCCCCTATGGTCCTGGCTTCGGTCAACGCGGAGATCCTCGAATTCGAACTTGTTGTCAGCCCTGACTGGATTCCGGCGCTGGACAGGCCGTTCGAGTTTTGACATCCGCAATTGCCATGATGGTTCAGGATCAGCCGATTGCTGACTTTTCAAACGTTATCGTGGCATGGGCTCCTTGTAGCCATGTCCTCTGCGGGATCCTGAGCGAAACCCAATTCGGCAAGAAGCTGGCGTTTGCCGAAGTTATCAAAAGGTGCGATGATCTGATGGCAATCAAATTCGAAAAAGATCCCTTTCCTGCAGATGCCGTGGGAGAATTCCAGGCATCTTTTTGAACATGCAGCTAAGCCCGGCAGAATACGTTCGGCTGAATTTTTAACTTTGAGTGATGTCAGAATCTATGCGCGAGGAGATCGACAACCGTGTACTTCGAAGTCTGGTCGTAAGCCTACTCATTGGCGTTTTTTTCTGCGCTATCTTCTTCACTTCTCAATCAACAAAAGGGCCGCTGCAAGGCATCAGCAGCGATGCGGAGTTTGACCATTCCCGGAATGTTCAGAACGAGAATGCACCAGAAGTCCCTTTCAGCAGTGTTGCCGTTTCCAGTGGTGTTCATTTCCAGCATTCCAACGGAGCACACGGTGAACTGCTGATGCCTGAACTGTTTGGAAGCGGATGTGCGTTCATCGACTTCGATCAGGATCATGATCAGGATCTGTTGCTTCTGAATTCGAATTACTGGCCTGATCAACCCTCTGACACGTCCTCTGATAAAAAGTCTCCACCGTCCGTTGTCCTCTATAAGAACGATGGCTCAGGGCACTTTTCTGAAGTGACATCAGAAAGCGGGTTGAACCCCAAACTCTATGGAATGGGTGTGGGGTTAGGGGATTACAATGATGATGGAATGGTAGATATTTTTGTTACATCGCTGGGAACAAACATTCTGTATCGCAATCTTGGGGATGGTACGTTTGAGGATGTAAGTGAGTTTCCCGGCCAGTCGGGACAGAGGAACGCGTGGTCTACAAGCTGTACGTGGATGGACTATGATAACGATCTTGATCTTGATCTTTTTGTTTGTACCTATGTGTCATGGTCTCGTAGTTCCGACAAGGCAATGCCGCACACAATGCGTGGCGTACCAACCTATCTTCCGCCAGGTGCTTTTGACGGAACCTCTTGTTTGCTTTACCAAAACAACAGCGACAACACGTTCAGCGACGTTTCAGAAGCTGCGGGGGTCAGCGTAGCAGATCCCACGACGGGAAAGTTATTGTCGAAAGCTCTTGGTGTCAGCAGTCTCGACGTCGATCAGGATGGCTGGATGGACATTGTGGTGGCTAATGATCAGATTGCCGGTTTTTATTTTCACAACTTGCAGAACGGAACCTTCGAAGAAATTGCGGTGAGTACCGGTCTGGCATTTGATCGATCCGGTATTGCGATCGCTGGAATGGGGATTGATGCTGCAATGGTGACAGACGGCAATGCTCTCGCAATTGCTGTAGGTAACATCAGCAATCGACTTACCGCGTTTTACCAATCAGATGATTCAGGAAAGTATTTTCAGGATGTGAGCGGGCTCGACGGACTGATGTCTGACACAAGGCCCGTTACAACTTTTGGTTTGCTGTTTTTTGATTGCGATCTTGATGGCCGTATTGATCTGTTCCATGCCAATGGAAGTATCAATACACCAGCGGGTTCCGCGGTTGAAGGAATGCAGTTCCGGCAACCGTGTCAACTGTTCTGGAATGGGAGTTCTGAAACAAACAGATTTACATTGCTCCCCAGGGAGAAATGTGGTGATGCAATCTGGGAGCCGATCGTGGGCCGCGGTGCAGCCGTTGGCGATTTGGATGATGATGGTGACCTCGATCTGCTTGTCACAGAGAATAACGGTCCTGTTCTTCTGTTGCGTAATGACCAGAAAACAGGCCATCACTGGCTGAGAATGAAGCTGATCGGCCGATACACGAACCGAGATGCTGTGGGCGCGCGAGTCAGTGTTCGTATCGGAGGAGTCGTCAGAACGATAGTCTGCTCGGCTGGTCGAAGCTATCTTTCTCAGTGCGAGTCACCGATCAGGGCGATTGCGTGTTAAGTCGTTATTTGAAAAGGACTTTTGCCAGGTAGTCCTCGTTCCATCCGGCCATCAGTCGTTTGTTCTTGATGCCCACCTTGGCGGTCGGCTCATTTTTCAGCAAGCTCAGAGCCGTTCGACGCAGGATACT
>QWOO01000116.1 GCA_003669615.1 Planctomycetota bacterium | reverse complement strand
GTCGTGCCCAAGATCCGCATGTGGGGGACTCGCTATCTGGCTCGTCAGGAAAAGGCAACGCAGGTGACTCCTCCCGAACGTGTTCAGCCGCAACGAGAATCAGGAACCTTCCGCGGGTCATCGGCGTTCACCGTGACGATACCAAAGACACAGATGGCTTCTGCGCCGCCTGTGCGTCGACGTTCTGGACCTGTCCATGTACTGGCGATCGGAGCTTCAACCGGAGGCCCGAACGCACTGGCAGAACTCGTTGGTCTTTTGCCCGGCGATCTGGGTGTTCCGGTGCTGATCGTTCAGCACATGCCGCCCGTGTTTACTCAGCTGCTGGCCGAGCGACTTGAACGCGGGTCTCGACTGAAAGTTCGCGAAGGTTACGACGGAGCCATTGTGAAGCCCGGTGAAGCCTGGGTTGCTCCTGGCGATTTCCATATGGTTGTGACTCGCGAAGGCACAGAAACAATTTTGCGAACCAACAAGCAGGCCGCGGAAAACTCCTGTCGGCCGGCTGTGGATGTTCTGTTTCGGTCGGTGGCCGATGTCTATGGGGCAAGCGCTCTGGCAGTGGTGTTGACTGGGATGGGACGCGACGGAACGGCCGGCTGTCAGGTTCTCAGCAAATGCGGAGCCGGCATTCTGGTCCAGGATGAAGCATCGTCCGTGGTATGGGGGATGCCTCGTTCCGTTCATGAAGCGGGCCTGGCGGAGGCCACTTTGAATCTGAAGGATCTGGCCGCAGCCGTTACCACTCGAATTCGCGGATCCAGCACCACGGCCACGGCCCTCTGTGCTCGCTGAGCCGCTCTGGTCCTGTCGTCGTGATCGCAGTTGTTGCGGTCGTAGACCTGTTCGATACGAAATTTGTGATTTGCCTTTCGTGGAAGTATTCTGATGCCTCTGGCCACCATGGAGATCGACTTCCTGAAGCAGCTGATTGCTCAGCGTTCAGGCAATGTCATCTCATCCAATCAGGACTATCTGCTGGAGTCACGTTTGATTCCGGTTGCGAAATCCGTGGGCCTTGAAAACGTTCATGCTTTGGTTGCCGAACTGCGAAAGCAGCCCGGGAGCGCGCTGCCGGAACGCGTGGCAGAAGCAATGACGATCAATGAGACGAGTTTCTTTCGGGACATGGCTCCCTTTGAAACTCTGAAGGACATTGTTATTCCAACCATGATCCAGAAAAGGGCGAGTACAAAATCGCTGTCGATCTGGTGCGGAGCAAGTTCCAGCGGGCAGGAACCTTACACGATTGCGATGATCATTCGCGAGTACTTTAATGAACTCTCTTCATGGAATGTAAAGATCCACGCGACCGATCTTTCGGAAGAGATGGTTAAGCGAACTCAGGAAGGTGCTTATAGCCAGTTTGAAATTAACCGGGGACTTCCCGCGCCTATGTTGCTGCGTCACTTCGAACGTTCAGGTGCCCAGTGGAGAGCGCGACCGGAGCTTCGAAAAATGATTGACGCCCGACGCATGAATTTAACAAGTGCGTGGCCCATAGCTTCACAGTATGACATAGTCTTTCTTCGGAACGTGATGATCTATTTTGATCAGCCGACGAAGGAACGCATTCTGACTCGCATCCATAAGGTTCTTCGTCCCGACGGGTATTTGTTCCTCGGAGGCGGCGAGACGCTTATTACTTTAAACGTACCGTTTCTTCGAGAACCAACAGGCAAGACCGTCTGCTTCAGGCCGGTCGCAGTTTAGGACGAAATTTCATGACAATTGATGAACAGACGCTGCAGCAGGTCGTGTTCGATGTCTGCTCAGGAATGCTGGGGCTGCAGCTCGAGCCAACACCATTGCTCCCTTGCGACGACAGCGATGCCCTGTCGGCCGTGATACGCATTTCTGGTGGGTGGGAGTCTTTGGTTCAGGTGCTGACTCCAAGAAGAACGGCCGTCGCCATCGCATCCAACATGTTCGCCATGAGCGAAGATGAACTGTCGGAAGAAGAGATTCGCGATGCTGTTGGCGAAATCGTCAATATGGTCGGCGGAAATCTGAAGGGAATCGTGGAAGGCGAATCCAGCCTTTCTCTTCCCTGCGTTGGAGCAGTCAGCGGCGCAGCTCCGTTCGATCACAGCTTTAGTGGTCTGTGTGTTTCTAACAATTGTCAGGGCGATCCTCTGATTGTTCGAGTCTACGATCGAACCGCGAACTAAACTTCTCCGCAACTGCGTCTATTATTCTGATTATCAAATCGCCTGTCGAGCGATTTACTTTTATATCGAGGGGTGTGAGTTATGAAAGTTCTAGTTGTTGATGACAGCAAAGCAATGCGAATGATTGTCGCCAGAACGCTGAAACAGGCCGGAATCAGTAATCTGACGACGGTCGAAGCCAGCAACGGATTGGAAGCCCTGACGGTAATTGCAGACCATAAACCACATGCCGTTCTTTGTGACTGGAATATGCCCGAGATGAAAGGCATTGACCTGCTGAAGAAACTGCGAGCCGATGGTAATGAAATTCTGTTCGGGTTTGTGACGTCTGAGTCCAGTCCGGAAGTCCGTAAAGAAGCTGAAGATGCCGGCGCTGCTTTCTTTATCGTGAAGCCGTTTACTCCAAATGCGTTTGAAGCCGCTCTTACGCCAGTTTTGGCTCATTGAGCCGAGGAAGTTAAATCATGTGCAGCAATCCATTACCCACGTTAAATACCGTTGAAAAGCTGATCCAGTGCCTCCTCGGAAATCAGGTGGAGGCACGCAATTCTGTTCCCGGCCCCGACCTGACGAAGCCTCATGTGGTGGCAAGCTACGTGGACGATGCCAGCGCGGTTCAGCGAGTGCTGATCTGTGAACTGGCGCTGGCCAACTCCATGGGAGCTGCGATTTCCATGATTCCTTCCGGGGTGGCAAATGAAGCGACCAAGGCGGGTGTTATTGGGGAAAACATCGAAGGCAACCTGAGCGAGGTTCTGAATATCTGCGTGAACCTCTTTACCGAGAACGCGCCTGATCGTCTGACCTTCAGTAACCTGCAGGTCTGTAGCCCAAAGAATCCGGCTCCGGCTTTGAAGCAGTCCGTCAAGTACGCCGTTGACATTCCACGATATATCGGCGGCAGTATGCTGGCCGGCAGTCTCTGAACGACATCCTGATACACAGCACAGCTTCAACAACCCGGTGAAACACTTCACCGGGTTGTTGTGTTTCACGTTATCGCACTTTACACCGGCCGCCGATTCTGGTGCAGCGTGAACTAATGCGGCCTGAGCTGGTGCGATCGTATTTCGGATCTATTCAAGATCGTACAGTTCGTCGCGTTTCGATGGATCCTGCAGGTTACCAACCGACAGGAACCCCAGCCTCTTTTTGGCCATCAAAGCGACCTGTTCATCGGACAGAAAATTGTCGCCGGGGACATCCACGTGTACCGCATATGACAGACTCTCAACATGTCCGTCGAGGAACGCTACGTTCGCAGCATCCAGATGCCGAAAGTGGATCGTTGGGAAATTCTGACTGGGCGGATCCAGCAGCCAGTTCTCCTCGAAGCTGAAGACGATCGGAGAAAATCCAATCAGCTTGACCGCAGCACTGTCAGCAAACACCGCCGTGCGGCCGGTTTCACGGACGTCGCGAAATTTTCGGCAGGCAGGCTTCCGGCTGAGCTGCCCGTCGTAAGTCGGCGGCAGCCATTCCACACCGCCCGCGCGGGAAAGATAGTGGCCGTTGTAGCCAAATCCAGTGGCCGGTTTCCCGAATCGCACGACATCCATCTGTGACGCACCAAAGTTCGGGCATTGAAACGATTCGTAGTGAGTTTCCATGAATGGACTCAACGGCCCGGCGGCAAAATTCAGTTGCAGCTTTGGATCCGGCTCGTTGTAGTCCACAGTACCAAACCAGAACTGAGCCTTGCCTGGCCCGCCGGCAAATGTTTGAAGGTAGGTCAGACGCTGCTGATCTTCAATCACGTACGGCACGCAGTTCTCGGAGTACACGTCGGCGTAGTTATGCATGGCCAGAACCAGCTGCTTGAGACTATTCTTGCACTGCGTCCGACGAGCTGCCTCACGGGCCTGCTGAACGGCCGGCAATAGCAGCCCGATAAGGATCGCGATGATCGCAATCACAACGAGCAGTTCGATCAGAGTGAATCCGCGAGAGCGACGACGGGCATGCGGGTGGGATGATAGCTGGACCACTTAACGAACTCCTGAGTTTCGATGCAAAATGCAGAAAAGGAGTCTTCGGCCGAACGCGGTTCATGAATGTGTGTCACGCTGCAGCAATGGAAAAAGATTCCATCACACCGCTCTGCTGACTTCATCTTTGCGAGTTGCTGAATTGCCGAACGCGTTCCGAGGAAAGCATTGCAAAACGAGCAGACGCAGAGGAGCGAGCCTGGCGGATGCGAGACGTCACATTCTGAATATCTGTTCATGCCGACGACGCTTTTTCCACGAAGTGTCAGTCCGCAACAGTGTCAGGCAGGTCTTCTGGCTTTCGGATCATCCCGATACTGCGTCTTCCCATGGTCTGCGTCAACGAATGACGGTTCTCACAGTGACAGCCTGCAGTATCAGTCCTCGATTACAGCGGCGGGACCGCGACGGATTCCTGACTGGGTCAGTCACCGTCTTCCCTTTTCACTCGCACCCGCAACACATGAACGTTTCTGCGTTGCCCGCGAGCACCTGAACTGTTTCCTTATTGAAGGAATATCCTTCAATAAGGGATGCTTACTGTAGTGGCTGTAGAATCGAATTCAAGAGCGTTGTCTGAGTCTGCTTAGGATTCCGACATTCCCACAGGTCCAGTTTGACGATTCCGGCGGAATCAACGACAGTCAGGAATCAGGAGCGTGTGGCGAGAACACTTCTCGAGTTTAACTGTTGAGGACGAATCATGAATTGGCAGAGAAGCGGCTTTCGACAGTCATTGGCCCCGCTGTTGTTGATGATGCTCCTGATCGCAGTGCTGGAAGCTTCTGCCAGCATGCTGGTCGCTGCCGATCGACAGCGCGTGCCGTGGACGACGTCGAAAGTTGTCGGTTCACCGGATCCACCGCTGCCATATCGCGTCTCGCGGGCTTACGAAAAGTTGCCTCTGTTCGCGCCTGTGTACCTTCGTCCGGAACCGGGTACCGACAGAATCTTCTTCGTGGATCACAAGGGTGACTGGAAAGAACCGGGAGGCCTGCGAGTCTTTCAGGATCGTGAAGATGCGTCGTCCAGCATCGCGCTGCTGCCTCTGGATCGTTTGATCTACGGCTTCTGCTTTCATCCTGGATATCGCGACAACGGCTATATCTATCTCATTACCAACGGACCCATGCCCGAGGCCAACAAGCAGAATCGCATCTCGCGGTTCACCGTTGATCGTACTGCCGAAGGTTTGATCAAAGTTGAAAGCGAACTGGTCATCCTCGAATGGGATTCCAACGGGCATAACGGTGGTGACCTGGCGTTTGGCCCCGACGGATTTCTCTACTGTCCGACCGGCGACGGAACCAGCGACAGTGATACGCTGGCCACCGGGCAAGGCCTGAATGACCTGCTGGCGGTCATGTTGCGTTTGGATGTGGACCACCCGACAGCCGACAAAGCGTATTCTATTCCTGCCGACAATCCGTTCATCAACGTGCCCGATGCGCGTCCGGAAATCTGGGCGTATGGCTTTCGAAATCCATGGCGCATGGATTACGACCACGAGTCAAATCAATTGTGGCTCGGCCAGAACGGACAGGATTTGTGGGAGCAGGTCTATTTGATTCGCAAAGGCGAAAACTACGGCTGGAGTGTTCAGGAAGGCGGCCATCCGTTTTATCTCGAACGCCCCAAAGGTCCTCAGCCAATTACTCCGCCGGCCGCCGACCATCATCATCAGGAAAGCCGCAGTTTGACCGGCGGCGTGGTTTATCGAGGCTCAAAGTTTTCGGATCTGGCTGGCTGTTTTATCTACGGCGATTACTCGACGGGAAAGATCTGGGCCATTCGACACGATGGAACAAAAGTCGATTTTCATCAAGAGATTGCGGACACCACACTTCAGATTGCAGGGTTCTCATTGAATGCTGCAGGTGATCTGCTGATTGTCGATCATGCGGGTGGGTTTTATCGACTGGAGCCAACGCCACCGCAGGAGCCCTCCGTGTTTCCTCGCAAGCTTAGCGAGACCGGTCTGTTTGCATCCGTGCCGAAGCACGAGCTGCTGCCGTCGGTGATTCCGTATTCCGTCAATGTGCAGCTGTGGTCTGACGGAGCTCACAAAGAACGCTGGCTGGCCGTGCCCGGTGAAGAACAAATTGACTACACGTCGACTCGCGGCTGGACCTTTCCCAACGGGTCGGTGCTGGTCAAAAGTTTTGCACTGGAACGAGAAGCCGGCCGACCGGAAACTCGCCGCTGGATTGAAACTCGCCTGATGGTTCGACAGCAGAACGAATGGGTCGGTTATTCGTACAAATGGAATGACGAACAGACAGATGCGGAACTGCTGGATTCATCAGGCAGCGACGTAGATTTCGAAATTGTCGATGCCGCAGCAGATGGCGGAGTCCGCAGACAAACGTGGCACTATCCCAGCCGCGCCGAATGTATGGTGTGCCATTCCCGCGCCGTGAATTATGTGCTGGGGCTTTCTGAAAATCAGATGAATCGAGTTCACGATTATGGCGAAGAAAAAGTAAACCAGCTGCAAATGCTTTCGGATCTCGGGTTCTTTAAAAATCCTCTGCCGAAGCCTCTGGAAGAACTCACAAAGTTGCCAGGTCCGTTCGATCCGACCGTTGATGTGAATCAACGAGCCCTGGCGTATCTGCATGCCAATTGTTCCAACTGCCATGTAGAAGCCGGTGGCGGCAACGCTCAGTTTTCTGCAGAGATTGATGCGAAGCCGGAGACCCAGCGACTAATCGACGTTCGGCCTGTGCATACCGCGTTTGATATTCAGGATGCACGGCTGGTGGCTCCGGGCGCACCCGAACGTTCATTGCTGTTTCATCGGATGCAGCGCCGCGGCCACGGTCAGATGCCTCCGATCGGGACCAATCTTCTGGACAAGCCCGCAATTGAACTGATGCGAGACTGGATTCAACAGCTGCCTGCGAGCGTCGACGCTCCAAAGCCAGACTCGTCAGCCACAGAGAAGGTAAGTAAAGCCGACGAGAAGTAAATCCGCCGTCTACGGTACTGGGGATGTCGCGTTGGTTCCGGTTGGCGAATCGGCACTCGGCGACTCAGTCGTGGGCGCTTTTTCGCCGAGCCCCACTTTGTCTGCCACCTGGCCGGGGATGTCCTTCAGGTAGGGCACAACAAACCAAACGGCAGCTCCCATAGCGGCCAGCAGCAGTATCAGTTTGATGATGCCAAACGTGTTGCGGAAGAAGTCTTTCATCTTCCTTCGACCTTGAAAAGACTTCTGATCCTTCTCCACCTTCTTGTAAAGATTCCCCATATCCTCTTTGCGAATCCCGGCCGTGCGTCGGACCAAACTGTCTTCCACGGCCTTTGTGAATTCAGGGAACTGGGAGAGAGGAAAATAGGAACCGTCGGCGGATGCTTTCGTGCGGGCCTTCGCAGTCAGCTGACCTGCAGCAAGCATCTTCAGGATGCGGCCAGTGGAATGCTTTTCAACGGCCGTCTTACCTTTCGCATCTTCAAACTGAACATACCAGATGCGTGTCGAACTGCCCGGCGTGTCACCTCCGATGAGTTCAGTGGCTGCCGGCGTTTTGCGAGCGGGTGTGGCTGTCTGAGTCGGTGAGAGTGTCGAAGCAGCTGGTCCCAGAGAGTTGAGCTGCGTAGCTCCACCTGTGATCGCATTGCCTGGCGCATCTACTGCACCGCCGATAAAGCTAAGTGATTCGCTGTGAACTCCCAAAGAGAACAGATCGCGAATCACCTCGTCGCAGGACTTGTATCGATGCGACGGTTCTTTCGCCATCATCTTGTCGACAATCAGATCGAGCCGTTCAGAGACTTCAGCGCGGACCTTGCGAGCATTGGGATAAATGCCTTTCTCTTTGGCAATGATCAGCTCCAGAGCCGTGTTTCCCGTGTAGGGTAACTTGCCGGTGAGCATATGATACAATGTTGCTCCAAGCGCATAAATGTCACACCGCTGATCCACATACTTGGCGCTGCGTGCCTGCTCGGGTGCCATGTACAGCGGCGTGCCCAGGCCCGTACCGCTTTGAGTCATGGAAACATCTTCATCGAGTACCTTGGCCAGTCCAAAGTCGGCAACTTTCACCACGCCCTTTTTTGTGACAAGAATATTGTCCGGCTTGATGTCGCGATGGACCATGTTCTCGGCATGCGCGTGCTTCAAAGCCTCCGCACAGACGATGGTCACATGGACTGCATCGGCGATAGAAAATCGACCGAGTGCTTCGAGCCACTGCTGGATGCTTTGCCCATCAATGTATTCAATCGCCGCAAAGTGAATTCCTTTGAAGGAATCGACCGCATAAATCTTGACCACGTTGGGATGGTCAATCTTCGCCATCGACTTGGCTTCACGTTCAAAACGTGCAACGAAGTCTCCCTTTTTTGCCAGCTCTTTGCTGAGCGTCTTCAGGGCCACGAGTCGATCGAGGCTGATCTGGCGGGCCAGATAGACTTCCCCCATACCGCCCTTGCCCAGCTTTTTGCGGAGTTCGAAGTCTCCCAATTGCTGCACGCGAGTCGTTCCGGTGGCCTTCGAGTTTTGAGTTTCATCTGCCAAGGTGCTTATCCGCTTTTGGTCCGATGGGTCATCCTGTTGGTGAGTATCGCGTTTTCCCGCGCACCGAACAACCAATTTCAATGCGGAAACCTAACAAGTTGAACGCGACCAACGTTCCTTAGTGATCCTCCTCACCACTAACGCGCGGGGGATGGAATGTTAAATACTACGGGCGTTTATCGCATGCTGCGCAACAAAGTGTCGCGTGCGATGTCTCGCCGCAACATGTTCACGCGAGCGGAGTATTGCTGTCGCTCGGCCGTTGTCTGCAGGCGCTGCAGTTGCGAAGTGAAATTGGAATGCACCTCGCACAGCGCATCGGCCTCACGGCGAAACGCATTGGCAAGCCAGGGTCCGAACTGAGTCACTAACGTGTCTTCGGCACTTGCAAAAACCTGCGATGACCCCGGATCACCCTGTCGTCCACAGCGACCGATCAACTGCCGATCCATTCGTCCGGATGTCTGGCACTCCGTGACGATAACATGCAGACCGCCGCACTCTTTGACACTTTCATGAAGACTAATATCGGTACCGCGTCCCGCCAGATTTGT
>QWOO01000270.1 GCA_003669615.1 Planctomycetota bacterium | reverse complement strand
GGTCGACATTCCGACCACATCGGCCCCCATGGTTCGCAGCATGCGGTACTCCGCGCGCGTTTCGAGATTCGGACCCGGCACGGCCACCAGCACGCCTTTATGCGCCGCGATTCCCAGACGCAGAGCGATAGCTTTTGCTCGTTCAACAAGGGCGCGATTGTACGGTTCGCTCATGTCGGGAAATCGCGAGCCCAGACGATCGTCATTGATCCCTCGCAGAGGGCTGTCGGGCATCAGGTTGATGTGATCTTCAAGGATCACAATGTCGGCCAGTGAGTATTGCGGATTCATTCCGCCAACGGCGCTCGTGAGCACCAACGTGTCGGCGCCCATGGCTTTCATTACTCGCACTGGAAACGTGACCTGCCTTAATGAATAGCCTTCGTAATAATGGAAGCGACCTTCCATCGCCATCACAGGCACGCCTTCCAGAGTCCCGCAAAGAAGCTTGCCGGCATGGGAAGGAGCAGTGGAACGCGGGAAGTGTGGGATTTCGGCATAGGCGAATTCCGCCTGCACTTTGATCTGCGCAGCCAGGCTGCCCAGTCCGGTGCCAAGAATCAGTCCTGCTCTCGGTGATCCTGACCAGCGGCTGGCCAACCAGCTTTTTGCTTCCTCGATCTGTTCCCAAAGTCCGTCCATTGAATGTTTACTCCAGTGCGAATGGCTGTCGGGCCGGTTGATGAGTCAACGGGCAGGGCAAGTTGTACAGGGGAAGTTCGTGGGCTGAAACCTTACCGCTTCTTTTTCATACTCCAGACGCGTTGTCAGCGAATGGCGCATGGTTCGGAAAACGTCTTGATTGAGCATCGAGCTTGTATGGAAATGCTTATCTTGATCGGAGGAGTGCTGGGCCATAGATTCACAGCCTTTCCGCGGAAGCCGCGTTGACGTTCGCATCTTTCGCGGAGCGAAAGGCGACTATCGAAAGCCGCACGGTGTTAAGGAACCGCAGGGCTGGCTGCATCGAAGTGATTGGGGCAACAGTCGGTGAATGAAAACGCGGGCAACAAAAAAGGGCGCTTCGAAAATGAAGCGCCCTTAAGCGTTGTTGCGAATCCGCGTCTGTTCAATAAGTAACCGCATTGTGCACTCACTGAGATGCTGTGCACTCACTGAGATGCTAGGCAGTCACTGAGATGCTAGGCAGTCACTGCGAGCGAAGAATCAGAACTCTTCTTCTTCCTCTTCTTCTTCCTCTTCTTCATCATCGTCGTCGAAGTCATCATCATCGTCGTCGTCGAAGTCGTCGTCTTCGAAGTCATCATCATCTTCAAAGTCGTCGTCGGCTTCTTCTTCGAATTCATCGTCCTCGTCATCTTCGACGTCTTCGTCGGCGAAACTTTCGTCAGCGAAGTCATCGTCGTCATCGCCGCGAAGGCCAGGACTGACGGCGATTCCAAAATGTTCGATCCCGGCGAAGACCGACAGACTGTCTTTCTCTGTGACTTCGCCTATTTCCAGAGTCAAAACCATGACCAGTAACCTTTTGTAAGTCCCGTACCTTTGTGGTTGAACGCTTCTGCTGCCAATTTCACGCGTTTGATACTTTGACAGGGAATCCCTTGTCAACCCCGTGCATTCCATTGAGTGGAACAAAATTCCGGGCTTTTCAACTGCCGGAAATGGTCTGTCCTCTTTTCGGATGAAACGCGATCGTACTGCAGTTGTTACTAAAATTGGAACTTTCTTTCCTGCCGGCGCGAATCAAAATCGCTACAGTCGGCTCAGGAGTGTGCTCTGGTGTCTCGGCCTGTGAACAACGAAATTATTCTGGATGACGACCGTTTTTGGGTTGTCAGTCGCAATGCGCTGTTTGGGCCCTTCGTCTATCAATGGAGCGGGGACCTGTATGGCATCGAGTTCACCTACCAGGGAATCAAATTCAGTGAAGTCTGCAGTGATGAAGAATTCTTTGCGGATCTGAAACCCTTTGGGATCTCCATCACGGTTTCTCGCGTTGTCGCGCTAACAGCCGGCACCATTGCCGTGGGGATCCGTGCGGGGACATCGGTCGATGAAAGAGTGTCCCACCTGATAGCCCTGCTGCAACAGTTCGAGCTGGACAGATTCCGCATTCGGGAAAGCACATCGGGGAACAATAGATTTGAGATTTGAGATTTGCGATTTTAGATCGCCAATCCTCAAGCAAAAATCAACCCCTGTCCGTTTTGTCGCGGTTCAACAGGCGTCGCTTTTCGGCGGCCGATTCCCACAGCGACTCCAGTTGTTTCGCGTTGCCCGTTTCTAAAGCCGTGCGAAACTGATGCAGGATCTCTTCGGCGGCATCAATAGCTTCCAAACAATGCTTTGCATTTCCCAGAAGAATGGTGGCCCACAAACTCGCGGACCCTGCTGCGATGCGTGTGGTGTCCCGATAACCTGTGCCTGTGAAATTCAGCAGATCGGGTTCCACACAACCGGCTGCGACGGATGCGAGGATATGCGGCAAATGGCTTGTCAGCGCCAGAACTCGATCATGCTCTTCCGGGGACATGAGATGAACTGCAGCATTGAGACTCTTCCAGAACGAAACGACGCGTTGCACGTTCTCGTGATTCGCCAGTTGTGGTGAAGACGTCGTTACAACGCATAGCCGGCCTGCGAACAGATTGGCATCCGCATGTTCAAAGCCACTGTGTTCGCTGCCGGCAATCGGATGCGATCCGACATAACGAAGGCCCGGTTGATCTTCCAAAGCGGCGATGATCGAAGCTTTGACGCTGCCGGCATCGGTAACCAGTTCACAGCCGGCATTCAACAGCTGATTGACGGTGTCGGCAATTTGATTCACAGGCAGACAAACAACTGCGAGGCTGCCGGTGGGAATTGTGTCCGCAGTGATTTCGTCGGACCAGGAAGTCAGCAGTCCGGCTTTTCGAGCACTTTCCAGGCGTTCACGATTTCGACCGATGCCCATGACATTGCAGTCGGGAAAGCGTTGACGAATCGCGGCTGCGATGGAGCCGCCGATCAGTCCTACACCTACGATGATGATGTTGCGTTCGGCTTTATTTTGAGTCAATTCCTGCATGGGCCGGATGATAGATGTGATTAACGCAGACCGCAAACGGCGAAGAGATTGATTAATCGGATGCAAAGGAGTCCACCAGGCCGACTCGCAGATCCATAACGTTGGTATGCGTGGGCCCGGTTTTCAAAAGGCCGCCGACAGCGTCGAAGAAGGTGTAAGAATCGTGTCGGGCCAGATAGGGAATCGGATCGATACGATCGGCCGCCATTCGAGCAATCAAAACTTGATTCGCGACTGCTCCGGCCGCATCGGTCGGACCATCTTCTCCGTCCGTCCCGCCGGACAGGAGGCTCAGGCCGCTCCAGTCTTCTGCCGTCGGATACTGCGCAATGGCAGCAAGAACAAGTTCCTGATTTCGGCCACCGCGTGCGGTCGCTGGCGAAGCAGCCGCACCGCAACTTATGCTGTCACCCGCGTCGCCGCCTGTTCGCAGTTTTACGGTCGGCTCACCGCCGCTCAGCACACAGAAGGGCTGAGGATGAACGGCCGACATTTGGGACCGTGCCAGTCGCATGGTGTCTATCAATCGTCGGCCTTCGTCGGCCGCTTCGCCCGCATTGTCTGATCCGAGTGAAACCGTCTGATAGCCCAGCTGAGTCGCCATTTGTTCGGCGGCCTTCAGGGCGATCGAGTTACTGGCGACGATCACATTCCGACGAACGAAATGAGATCGATCGGGAGGCGTGCGGGACAACGGTGTTTCGGCTGCGGGAGTTTCGATTGCGCTGGATCGAGCGCTCAAAAACTGGATCACATTTTTCGGCACACGATCCAGCAGATCGTACTTCTGCAGAATGTCCATGGCTTCCTGCGGGCGAGGAGGAGCCGAAGTGGTGGGGCCGGAGCCGATGATTTCCAGAGGGTCTCCGATGACGTCGGAAATGATCAACGCAAGCAGGGTTCCGGCCTGGCAGGCGTCTGCCAATTGTCCACCTTTAACTCGCGAGAGCTGCGTTCGCACAACGTTCAAATCCTGGATAGGTGCGCCCGCGCCGGCCAGAGCCCGTGTGACGGTCAGTTTTTCTGCCAGCGTGATTTGCGGAACCGGACTGCACAGCAACGCGCTGGCACCGCCCGACAGCAAGACGATGCAGACGTCACGGGGCGTCAGGCTGTTCATGCGTCGCAAAATTTCTGCGGTGCCCGCAACGCCTTCGGCCGTCGGTTCATTCAGGCCGGCGGGGCGTGCATTATGCAGATGGATGCGCTGCAGAGTCCGCACGCAGTCGGCCGGGACGTTGACCCAGCCAGAAATTCGATCGCTGGGAATTTGAGGAAGCAAGGCACGCTCAACACCGCTTGCCATCCCGGCTCCGGCTTTGCCGGCACCCAGGATTTCAATGCGACCGACATCTGCCAGATTCAGATCCACATCCGCGATGTGAAACATATTTCCGTCGATGCGGAACTGTTGCTGAACGGCGAGTGACGAATCAACGGCGGCTACGCCAGCTCGCCAGATGGTTTCGGCATCTTCGCGAAGAGACATGCGCTGGACTCACTTTTATCAACGGATGATTTCGGCAATCCAATTCGTCGGCGAAAGATCCGCCGGAACAGATGGCTCGCAGGATAGTCGCGTCCCGCGTGAAGTGAAACGATGAAGAGCCCAGGTGGAAGAATATCGCGACGAACGCGATGTCGTTCTGTTGTCCTGCTGCTGCTGCCGCTGTCATCCTGACGCGATTAGCGAAGGATCTCCCGCAGTCATGAAACAAAAAAAGCGGCGGCCAAAGATGACCGTCGCTTTAATATGGTTGATAACAGCGGAGCAGAATGGAAGTTCTGCGGCTGATCAGGCACTGGGGCGCAGATGGGCGTAGGTTGCGAGCACGTCGTAGAGATCGGCAGAGATCTTTACTTCGTCATCGGCAAAATCGGCCACCCAGGTGCGATCCCAGATCATGGCATCGGCAATAATGCGACTCAACTCGCCGAGACTGATGGACACCTCCGGCTCGGGAAATGTCAAAGTCTCTGGCTCATCGGCGCCAACGAACAATTTCAATTTGGGACGCATTCGTGAATCCTTCACGCACTTCTTTTATAGGGACATCTTTCTGTGCCTCGCATCCTGCAAAACACATGAGAAAGAGTCTCTTCCTCCTCTGATCTGAAGCAAGTTATCGGGCGAAGCTGTCAGATCGCTTAACGTAAAATTCCGATTGCGTAAGAGACGCTGATTTGTTCGTGAAAACCGTGAAACTCAAAGTATCACGTAAAAATTTCATTTGCTTCACCTGAGGTGTTTCCCGCCCCTGCGTGCAGCTTTTGCCGGAATCATTGCCTGTTGATCCATCAGACCACGTAAATATCGTCCGATATTTCGGACTGCAGTGATGTCACAACCACAAGCGACGTTGGAGGATTGCGCAGGGCGAGCATGAGCATGCTCCGGGGAATGCCGCTGTCGCGGATCAACAGGGAGGGGGCAAGAACGCGATCGAAGTGGAGCGATTTCAGATTGCAGATTTGACATCGGAAATGCGGGCAAAATGGGAGGGGATGTTTCGGAAGCTGAGACTTTTCTTCGGAAAAGAGGCGTTGAAGCGTCGTTCGGGGATGTAATTGAGCCAAATTTCAGCCGCATTGATGTCCGCCATTGAGATTCGACGCGGGAAGGTGCACCATTCGCAGTCTCAATCACGCGATGCCTCGAAACCTTTTTCTGTTCCAGAGCCATGTCTGAACTTCGAACCTGCCGACTGGTGACGCTCGGCTGCAAAGTCAATCAGTATGAAACTCAGCTTGTGCGCGAAGCATTGCTGCAGAGTGGTTACCGTGAAGCTCGCGGCGAGGAGTCGGCCGATCTGTGCGTCGTGAATACGTGCACAGTGACCAATAACGGTGACTCAAAGTCTCGCCAGGTAATTCGACAACTGTCGCGCCAGAATCCGGGCACGAAAACGATCGTCATGGGCTGCTATGCGACTCGTGATCCGCGTGCGGTGTCGGAACTGCCCAACGTGATTGAAGTGGTGACCGACAAGCGTGAACTGCCGGACGTGCTCAGCCGTTTCGGTATCGTGGATATGCCCAACGGCATCACGGACTTCGAAGGCCATCAGCGTGCCTTTGTGAAGATTCAGGACGGCTGTATTCTGAAGTGTTCCTATTGCATCATACCGACAGTGCGACCGGGTCTGCGGAGTCGTCGGCCGGTCGACATCGAAGACGAGATACGTGCGCTCGTCGAACACGGCTATCGCGAAATTGTGATCAGCGGAATTCACATGGGACACTTCGGTGTCGACACGAACAATTTGCAGCCAGGTGACAAGCCCGAGCGATTGTGGCATCTGCTGCGTCGACTGGATCGCATTCCCGGCAACTGGCGGATGCGACTTTCGAGTATCGAAACTGTGGAAGTGAATGATGACTTTATTAAAGCGGCAGGAGACTGCGAGCACATGTGTCCGCAGTTTCATCCGGCTTTGCAAAGTGGCAGCAACGGTGTGCTGACTCGCATGCGTCGTCGTTATCGAGTCGAAAGGTTCGTGGAACGTCTGGATCAGATTCGAGACATGCTGGGCAACGATCCTGCGTTCAGTACCGATGTGATCGTCGGCTTTCCCGGCGAGACTGATGCAGAGTTTGAAGAGACTCTGGAAACATGTCGTCAAGCACGCTTTATGAAAGTGCATGTGTTTCCCTTCAGTCGTCGCGATGGAACTCCGGCCGCGACAATGCCCGATCAGGTGCGGCCGGATGTGCTCCGCGAACGTGTTCGTATCCTGGGAGATCTGGAACGCGAGCTGGCTGAGCAGTTTTATCGAAGTCGTGTGAATGGTCTGGCATTTGGCCAGTCGGTGCCGCGCGAAGATCTGCAGGTCCTGGAAGTGCTGGCGGAACGGGAATCAGAAACTCGCCCCGGTTACGTGCGTGGAACGGATCGCTGGTACATGCCGGTGGAAGTGCCGGGCAATGCGTTTGATCTGGGGCATTTTCTGACATGTCGCGCGGTGGCTGCGAACCGGGAAGGGGTTTTGGCAGAGAGATGCGAACCACTGCGGGCGGAACGTGACGTGGTTCGGACACATGTCCATGCCGAAGCTGATGTTGCCTTCGACTCGGTGGAAGAAAGCTGCGGGGCAGAACCAGGCGACTTTGTGACGCTCGGCATTCCTCAAGGCGTGACTCTGAACACGGGAGCTGTTTCATGGCCACGCTGATCGCGATTGAGGGAATTGACGGCGCCGGCAAGGGAACTCAGGCCGGTCGGCTGGTTTCGTCATTGCGCGAGATGGGGCTGCGAGTGGATACGCTGCAGTTTCCTCGATACAGCGCGACCAATTTTGGTGGTGCGATCGGCGATTTCCTGAACGGCCGTTTTGGATCGTTGAATCAGGTTCATCCGCAACTGGCTGCGGTTTTGTATGCCGGAGATCGCTTTGAATCGCGTCCGCTGCTGATGCAGTTGATGGAAGACAATGACGTCGTTGTTCTGGACCGATTTGTGGGATCCAATTTGGCGCATCAGTCGGCCAAACTGGATGGAGCGGAACGCACGGCGCTTGTGGACTGGATCGAAAATATCGAGTACGAAGTTTTCCAGCTGCCTCGTCCGGCGCTGACGGTGCTCATTGATATGTCGTCGCAGATGAGTCGCGAACTGGTCTCAAGAAAAGCGACGCGTGACTACACCGATCAGGAGGCCGATCTGCAGGAATCCGATCTGCCTTATCTGGAACGAGTGCGCCGCTGCTACCTGGCGCTGGCTCACAGTCGTCTGGACTGGAGAACCATACATGGTCTCAGCGAAGACGGTTCGCTCCGGACGATTGACGACGTAGGGACTGAGATTCAAACCGTCGTTTGTGAGCATCTCAGCCACCTGTGCTGATCGCGAACGGCTCCATCGTCGCCTTTCGCTCCGCGAAAGAAGCGTTGTTTCGCAAAGCGAAACACGACTGCGACTGCGACTGATCCAACGATCCTCAATGAGTCAGGATGCAGGTCAGTTCGGCAGCCGCTGCGGAGTTCTTGAGAATGCCGGAATGCGTCGCTTTGACGAAATATTCCGTGCGCACCTCGGACCGGTGAGCGCTCACGATCGCGACAATTCCGTCGCCCATGAATCCGTCCGGCGAACGATAGCCGGTTCCGATGATGGAGTGGGTGGCGACACCGTCGGCATATCGGAGTGAATTGGTGGCTCGAATGATGTTGTTGCCAGGGATCAGCAGGTCAAGGCTGGTGGGCGGCCGGGCACCGGGATTGCGAGTCAGTCGTGCATATTCCTGCTCGACTGTGTCGGGGATATTGACGAGCCAGCTACCGATTCGTCCAAGTGGTCGTTGAGTCCAGTTGGATCCCTGATGGGGCGTTGCGATGTAGACAACTTTTTTGACGAAGGACACGGGTTGAAACAGGACGGAGGCTACGGCGTCGTCGGAAATGGGACCAGAATTCAAAGCCTCGTCGAGTGGTACGTCGGAAATTGCCCGCCAGAGGTGATCATCGCTGTAGCTGACCTGCAGTTTTGCGACGACACCTCCCATACTGTGGCCGACCAGAACGGTTTGTTCAAACGCCGGATCGTTGTTTGCCGGGTCGAGGAGCGATCGAATGCCGAGCAGCTCTTTGCGCAGTTCGGCTGCGGTTCGAAGGTAAGACAGGCCGGTTGGATATTGATACAGCCAGATCTGATAGCGGGCGGTGATTTCCGGGTTCGCATTCAATGCTGCGACAGTTTCGTCCCAGGTCAGCGCATCTGATGCCAGTCCGTGGATCAGGACCAGTGGGACGCGACCGGGCTGATACGGTTGCAGCAGATACAATCCCGTTGCATTGGATTGCGATGGATTTCGGAACGCGGTCCAGTATTGTCGCTGAGGTGGGAGCATGCGGCCGTCGAGCGTGCGCGCAGCTTCAAATCCTCGAGGCAGCGAAGGTTGATGAACACATCCGCTGGCACCGAAAAACAGCAGGACAACCAGCAGCAGCCGGCTCGGTTGTTGCGTCCGTGCGAAAACCTGAAGCCCCCTTCAGCAAAAACTTTACGTCGATTCCATCGACGCTGAATAACCCGGCAAAGTCTATTCGAGGCCCCACATTTCAGGAAAGCACAGTTTCCTCAGCCCGCCCTCGTTCCAGGGCTCCAGCCCTGGAACGCACTGCCCTGGAGGCTCCCGCCTCCCCGCCCTTTTTTTGCTCCCGTCTTCAGCCTTCCGTCACTACCGCCAGTCCGTGCACACATCAATCAGCCCCGGCATCCCCATGTAGCTCCTCGCACTTGAATATCTCCAATGTTCCGGTTGATCCACAAATCCACGGCGCAGGGGGTTATTGTGCGTATACTCCACCTTCTGCCAGCAAACTTCGTCGCATTCAATCACTTTGGGATGGCTGCCTTCCTGCCAAAGTTGATACGTCTGATCGACACGATGCCGTAACTTGTAGTATTCCAATTCCTGCAGCAGGATCGAAGCGTTGTTCTGCTTCATCTTTTCGAGGATCGCTTTGGCCGTATATGACTTGAACTCACCGACTCGCTTTGCCAGCTCCGGCCCCGTGGCGATCCAGTGAAGATGATTTTCCATGATCACCCACGCCAGAATCCTGATGTCGCGTTTGCTCTGCAGAAATCTCCAGCTGTCGAGAACGATGTTGGCATAGTCCGGGTAGGAAAAAACAGGCAGCCAGGCGACGATTGTGTTGGTGAGAAAGTGGGGTCGCTGCTCGGAAGAGAACCGGTATCGAGTCCGCGCCATGGTGAAGTTCCTTACCGCTCGTTCCGAGGCTCAAGCCTCGGAACGCACTGGGCGGAGGCTCCTGCCTCCTGTGTTTGGTTGTTGTGAAAGACGGCGGAGGCAGGAGCCTCCAGGCAGTGCGTTCCGGGGCTGGAGCCCTGGAACGAGAGGGCGGGGATAGTTGTTTTTACTTAAGACATTATGACTTGGCGTAGTGGTGCATTGCAAGTCGTGGGGAGGCAGGAGCCTCCAGGCAGTGCGTTCCAGGGCTGGAGCCCTGGAACGAGTTATTCGGAGACGATTTCGGCGGCGTTCCAGAAGGCGAATTCGTTGGACCAGTCGTTGGCTTTGTTGAATAGATCGATAGTGACCGGTTGTCCGGCGAGGTCGGTCAGGTCGATGGAGACGTCTTTCCATTCGACACCGTTCTGCCCCCGTTTGACGATGGACTGATGGCGAGTCTGGCCGTTGACGTTCACAATCAGCTGCCAGTCGCCCTGTTCGTGCGACGCGACACTCAGACGCAGGGTGACGCTGGCTGCCGTGGGCAGTGTCGTGGAAGCCGTCAGTTGGCAAGCTTCGGAACGAGACACGGGATGAGTCCGCAGGGCAGGGCGGCCATGATAGTCGGAGATTACAGCGAGGCCGCCTTCGCCGGCTTTGCTGGTTGCGTAGCCCGGCAGTAATTGTTCGATCAAAGCTGGAAAGTCGTCTGCCTTCGTCGCTTCTCCGGGCATGATCCGAGATCCCACCAGCAGTTTTGCGTTTGGATCTTCCGGCGGTTTGTCGAGCGAAATGTAGGCGAACAGATCGCGAAGTTCCTGAGGCTGCAACTGCTTCTCAATTCCTTCCGGCATCAGAGACAGTTTGCTCGGCACGACTTCTTCGATATCCGCACGAGCGATGATTTCCTGCTTGTCCCCCTGAACTTTTAGAACGACTCGTTGAGCACTGTCTTCCGCTGGCAAGCCGGAAATCGCTTTGCCATCTTTCGTGACGACCGTCAGCCCCTGATAGGCCGAGCCGATGACCAGACTCGGATCGAACACATTCGACAGCAACTGTTCAAACGACGCACGACCGTTGCGAGTAATGTCCGGACCCACTTCGGCTCCTTCGCCATACATTTTGTGACACTGCGCGCAGAGTTTCTTGAAGACGACTCGTCCGGCGACTGGATCGCCGTGACTTGTACGTAACTCGTTACGCATGCGAGCAATCAATTCGACTCGGGCCGGATCGCGTTCTGTTCGCACAACGCCCCAGTGTTTGGTGACCAGATCTGCAAGAGGCTCGCTCTTCAGGCTAAGCATCTTCTGAGCCTGGTTCGCGTTGATCAGCGTCGACGGGATCTTTTTGTCGCGTACCAGTTGTAGCAATTCCGTCGCCGAGTCGACTCGATCCGTCAGAGCTTCAATCGCCGCTGGCTGCACGTCGGAAGGCAGAGTCTCAAGGTGCCGCATCAGCACGTTTGTCGAAGAAGATGAACCAATGCGCCCAATGGCCTGCACCGCTTTGCGACGAACGTCGGTCGATGTTGACGACTTCAGCAGGGACTCGGCGAGACTGAGTCCGACATCGTTCCTCGCGGTCACCAATGCGTTGATCAATCGCAACTGAATCGTTTCATCTTTGGACTGTTCAGCCAGCTTCGTCGCCGCAGTGACTCCGTCGTTGATCCGAAGCGACGCGGCCAGTTCCATTGCTGAAACCGTCGATGCTCGGACGGAATCGTTCTTCATCGCGGCCCGCAGTGATTCATCGAGTTCCTTCTGAATGCTGACCAGCGAGTCGCCCGTGATTTCGCCCGATCGAATGCGAGCCGTCAGTAGTTGCAGACAGCGATCGGCCGGATCATCGGTGGCCTCGGTGCTGAGCAGCAGTGTGACGAGTTCCGCCACGGCCAGAGTATCCGGCTTGCTGGTTGAAAGAATGCGATCTGCCGCGCGGGGCAGCAGATCGATGACTGGCTTTGGATACGTGCCTGAATCCGCCGCTCGCAGCTTCTGAACTTCCGCCACGAATTCCGCCGTTTGCTTCTCCAGCAGCGGATGCAGGTTCTGCCAGACAATTCGCGGGACCAGCGGATCGTCGCCAGCTTGAGCCAGCACGGCGACGAGCGTTGGAATGGTCGGAATGGATTCCTGCTTGGCGGCAGCAATCGCGACTTGAAGGCGGACCTGTGGTGATGGGTCGTTGCGGAGTTCGAAGATCATTTCGCTCACTGGTTCAGACAGGCTTTGCAAACCGCCGGCAGCACGCACCGTTTGCGCTAGGAGCACTCCCTCCCGGGTCTCCAGGTAATCGGTCATCAGTTGTTCCGAGACCGCATTCGCGCCAACCAGGACACCAAACGCCCGTCCGTGAGCCTCTAAAGATCCGCCAAGCAAAAACGCGAGCACGAGGCGATCCGAGAGTTGTGGCTTGTCATCCCGACTCGCAGAGTCAGACAACAGTCGTTCGGTCAGAAGCCTTTGAGCAATCTCGCGATGGTAGCCGTTGGCAGAAATGAGGCGAGCAATCAATAAGTCATCGCTTAACGTCGCCATATCCTCCGACTTTGCGCGCGGCGTGTCTTTGTATCGCAGTCGATAAAGCCGCCCTTTCAGACGGTCGATTCCCGCAGGATCACGGTTCGCGTCCTGATAGCAATGATAGCGGTCGTACCAGTCGAGAATGTAAAGACATCCATCCGGCCCGGTCTTCTGAACTACCGGCATGAACCACGCATCGTTGGCACTGAGCAGATCGGGTTCGGGAGATGCCTTGTACGTCGATTCAAACCGTTCGATGCTGTCTGCGTTGATGCAACTGCCATGGATGTTGCCCATGTAAAGCTGCTTGCGATATTGCTCCGGATACGCATCGCTGTCGTACCAGTGAATGCCACAATACGCCGCCTTTTGATGCTTGTGGCTGACGATGCTTTCGATCTTCCACGTGAACGGCGGATACGGGCCTCCCTGACGATGGTAGTAGCCTGTTTCTGTCAGATGCCACAGATGATCGATCACACACGCGCTGATGAAGGCTTCTCCTTCATCGTTGAACGCAATGCCCCACGGGTTGCTGGTGCCTTCGCAAAACACCTGAAACTCGCGAGTCTTCGGGTGAATTCGAAACATCGCACAAGTGAAGTCCCAGGGCTTCTGGCCTTCCTTAAAATTCGGATTCTTCGGACCGTAAACTACGTGAGCGGGATTGAAAACTCCGTTCAGTCCATACAGCCAGCCGTCGGGTCCCCATGTCAGTGAGTTGGGAAGTTCGTGAGTGTCATCGCGACCGAAACCGGTGACGACGACTTCCGACGTGTCGGCCTTGCCGTCTCCATCCGTATCCTGAACAAACAAAATGTCGGGTGAATTCACAACCCAGACTCCACCATGTCCGACGGCAATTCCGCTGGGGATGTTCAGGCCTTCCATGAACACGGTGAACTTATCCGCCTTGCCGTCGGCGTCGGTGTCTTCCAGGATTTTGACGCGGTCCTGACCCGGGCCCGGTGAACGCCTTGGATACTCGAGCGATTCTGTGATCCAGAAGCGACCTCGTTCGTCGATGGTCATGGCAACAGGGTTGACGATATCCGGTTCCGACGCGACCAGCTCGACGGTGAATCCTTCCGGCATCGTCATCTTCGCAATCGCCTCCGCGGGACTCAGCGCCGGCCCCGGCGGTTTGTCCTGAGCGTGCGGAATGCGTTCCTCCTGCGCGAGCAGAGCGGATGTGAATGACAGCAGCAGACTGAAACAGAGCGAACTCAACGCGATCTTCATGGTGGGCTCCGAGTGGGCGAAGCAGAAACAGAAGTCGCATGGTGACAAGATCAGCGATTGATGGCAAACTTCGCAGTCAACCGGAACAAGCCGGAACTCGCTCCTCTCGGCCACGGGTTAAACGATTCAAAATCCGTAACGGCGTTGGGAGAGGGGGCAACGTGGCCGCGATTACCTCAGGACGCGCTTGATCTTTGCGGAAAAATCTCTCACGGTAAACGGCTTGGAAATCAGTTCGGCAACACCCGCTCGAGCCGCGCCGGTTCGCAGTTGATCGTCGATAAATCCCGATATCACGACGACTGGAAGGTTGGGACAGAGATCTCGCACGGCGGCAGCAATCTCGAGGCCCGGCATGACGGGCATGTTGTAGTCTGTGATGACAATTTGAAACGCGGTCGGATCGTTACGAACCGCATCAAGTGCCGCGAGCGGATTGTCATACGCACTGACGGTGTACCCCATGCGCTCCAGCATCAGCGTCGACATCTTCAGCACGGACGCATCATCGTCGATCAACAAGATATGCCGACTCTCGTTAGGGATGGGTCTGTCAACTACGGCTACATTACTTGCGGCTACAGTACCTGCGGCCACAGAGACGGCGGCCACAGCATCCGTGGTCAGGGTATGCTGGTAGGGTTCATTCTCGAGCGGCCGGTCAGCAGTATCGCCCACGACCTCCGGGAAGTCGATGCTGAACTTCGTTCCCTTGCCCAGCTCGCTGTCTACGTGAATAGAAGCGCCGTGCACTGTTACGATCCCCTGAACAACAGACAAACCCAGTCCTGTTCCTTCACCGAGGGGCTTTGTCGTAAAGAATGGTTCGAAGAGTCGGTCTTGAATCTTCGGGGCAATTCCGGGGCCGTCGTCACTGACGGAGAGTCGGACAACTCGGGAGGTGTGATCAAATGGACCTGCAGGCAGCGGACAAATTGCCAGTTCAGGAGCATTTGCATTGATCAGTTCGACACCAATCTCGATCGTGCCCGATTGACTGCCAATCGCCTGCGCGGCGTTCGTGACGAGGTTGATGATAATCTGCTCAATCTGTGTTTTGTCAGCCAGTATCCAAGACGGTTCCGCTGCACAGTGAACTATCAATGAAAACCGGACTGGCAATGTGGATTTCAGCATCGCCAACGCATCATGAACAACGGCTGCAAGAGGGATAGGTCGCAGCTCTGTCGGTTGCTGTCGGCAGTAAGAAAGAATCTGCTGCACGAGATTTCTCGAACGGATTCCGGACCAGTAGATTTCCCGGAGGTACTGCGCGAGTAACTCATTTCCCTGGATTTCCTTCTGAGCCAGTTCTGCATTCCCAAGGATCGCGGCGAGAGCGTTGTTGAAGTCATGTGCGATGCCGCTGGCGAGCGTTCCAAGGGCTTCCATTTTCTGCGATTCACGCAGTTGAGATTCCAGCGATTTGTTGGCTGCGTCCGCATGCTTCCGTTCTGTAATGTCGATCGCAAGAACAAAAAATCCGATCACGTTTTGATCTGCATCGAGGTCAGGTACATAGTTCACGAGAAAATGGCAGGCCTTGTCATCCGGAGACCAAAAGACGCTATCAAATGTGACGTGCTCACCCGCCAGTGCCCGGCGAGTAAACGGCTCCACCTGCTGAAAGAGATCATCCCCCAAAACTTCGGGCATCGGGTGTCCTATCACCTGATCGTGAGATCTTCCACAGAAGTGTTCATAGTGATTGTTGGCGAACTGGTAACGCAGATTTCTGTCGATTCGAGCAACCGGCCCGGGAACATGATTGGCGATCAGGGCAAGTTCACGGCGGCTTTCTTCCAGAGCCAGCTCGGCCGTTTTTCGATTCGTCACATCCTGATGACTGACGATTAACCCCGGCCGAAGCCCCAGCATCCGAGTCACTTGCACATGAAACCAGCGATTTTGATCCGGCGAATGACACGGATACTCCATTGAAAATTCTGACTGGCGTCCTTCCAGAACCGCTCGTATTCCTGTCAACAACTGAGCGGAATTGGTACGGCTACATTCCCTGCCAGGCAGATTGCAAATCTGCAGATAGTTGACCCCAATCGGATTTGCCAACTCGGCCGAACCACCGTTGTCTCTGGCATACCGTCGCCACGCCTCGTTGACCGCAATGATCACTCCATTCTCGTCAAGCACAGCGATGTGCTCCGACATGGAGTCAAATATCGAAACATGAAATTCTTCACGTGTTCGCAGTGCTGATTCGGCTGTCTTGATCGCAGTGATGTCCGTCAGCACAATCCGCTGCAGAAACGCGCCGCCTGCGTCCTGAGATAAATTGGAGTCGAGCTGAACCCAAGTCGTGATTCCGTCCTTGTGACGCAAACGCAATTCACAGGATTCGGTTTTTCCAGAAATCATCAGCCGGTGACGATGATGGTAAAAAACATCCTGATCGTCTGGCACAATGAATTTACGAAATCGGTCCATGGCGATCGAACTACGAGTGACGCCGAGCAGATTGCAGACTGCCAGATTGGATTCCAAAATCAACCCCTGGGCGTTCAGCGTGCAATACCCAACCGGGGCGTGATGATAGAGATTGAAATACATTGAACGGGAACTATCCAACTCGGCCTGTTTTCGCCGGAGTTCTTCGTTCTGTAGTTCCAGTTCGATCTGGTGAACTCGCAGTTCATGAATCAGGATCTGCATCAACTCCGGAGACATCGTCTCGGCGGTTTTGGCAATCACCTGAGGTTCGTGGCGAAGTTGTTGTTCCGCGTTTTGTCGCAGGGTTTGCGTGTCGACAACACGTAGGGGGCGGTTCATTTCAAATGACTCCGGTGAAATGAAAACACGAGCAGGTACTCGGCCGGGGTATTTCAGGTGTTGAGAGTCGAATAGGTGTTAAGGTGTTAGTGCAGATCAATACGAATCAGATCAGCCGCGGGGCCACAGCAGATTGTTGATTTAGAAGTGTCGCCTTTCGCTCCGCGAAAGTTGCGTGGCTTTCGCAGAGCGAAAGACGACACTACGCAGCCCGGCCGCAAGGGCGACTTTACCGTTTACTCTCCCGTTTCCGCAATGGACCTGATCAATCGCTCGGTCGTTGAGAATGCGTAGGTTTGCCCGGATGCATCGATCAGTGTCGAAACCGTGACCCAGACATCAAGAATTCTGCCATCCTTCGTCAGGCGTTTCGTGCGCAATGGCTGCGGTGGTTCTTCGCGATTATGCGTGGAAACACTCTCGAAGAAGTCTTTTCGCAACAGCTCAGGAGCACACTCCCTGACGTTCAGCGACAACGCTTCGGCCTCACTCCAACCATACAGCCGAACAGCAGCCGGATTCCAGGCGATAATGCGGCCCTCCAGATCATGCACCGTGATGGCGTCACTGGAATCTCGCACAACAATCGCCAGACGAAGCTGATCGTTCGCCTTTGCGAGTGCTTCTTGAATGTGTTTCGTTTCGGTAATGTCGACGAACGTAATGACGACACCTTCGATCACATTGCCCAGAGTTCGATAAGGTCGAATCCGCATCGTGAACCAGGAACCGGACGTCGTCTGCACCTGTCGTTCGCGAGATTCCAGAGAGTCATGCACAGCCTGAGCATCGACCATCAGACTATCGTAACCTACCAGATTCGAAACAATGTGACCGACCGGTCGCCCCACATCAGTGGGAATCAGATTGATCAACTGAGCGACCGTTGGCGTAAATCGAAGTATGCGCAACTGCTGATCGACAAAGATCGTGGCAATGCCCGTACCGGATATCAGGTTGTTCATATCGTTGTTGGAACGAGTCAGCCCCAGCACCTTCTCCTGCAGCTCGGTATTGACTGTCGAGAGCTCTTCATTGATCGACTGCATTTCCTCACGCGAGGTTTCCAGTTCTTCGTTTGTCGACTGCAGCTCCTCGTTGACGGACTGCATCTCTTCGTAGGACGACTTCAATTCTTCAGTCGAACTCTCCAGTTCTTCCTGAGTACACTGCAGATACTCATCTTGAGCATGGAGTTCCTTTCTCAAGGCCGCTATGACTGCCTCGGCTTCCGAAGACGCCTCTGGGACTTGAGCCGCTTCGCCGGAGAAAGCCGCTGAGGAGACAGCAGCCGATGACTCCGTCGCCTGTTGCAGAATAATCAGGCACAACGGCCCGTCCGCAGGATCAGCGGCCTCATTGACTTCCGTCAGCGTCGAAGAAATGACGGGACAGACACTGAGCTCCACTTGAGTAAAATGGCCGTTGGTTTTGACAGACACTCTCGGGGCGTGCACGATCTCCCGAGTCGCCACGACCCGTTGCAATGATACGGCAAGCTGATGCCTCAGTCCTTCGCGAGCCATCTTCAAAATGTTGTTGATGCCTGCTTCACCCGAACTAGGCTCCAGATACAGGCCCGTGCGACCATGCAGATAAAGAATGTCGCCATTGGCTTTCACCAGCGCGGCCGAGACACCAAGATGATGCAGCAAAGTCTGTTCAACAAGTTCACGAAGAGGACGTTTCACAGGGCCGGCAACCTTTACAGAAATCATTGGCATAAACGTATCAATTGTGTTCAGAGGTGCCAGAACTCGTCCGCGGAATGAGTTCTGCATCTTTGCTTCACCAGCTTGTCTCTGATAGAGCTTGGCTTTTCGGTCGAGCGTCGAGAACAAATCGTTGAAGTCATTGATCCCCTCCGAAGAACCCAGAAACAGAAAACCGTTCGGTTTGAGTGCAAAATGGAACAGAGGAATCAGCTTCTTCTGCAGTTCGGCCCCCAGATAGATCAAAACATTGCGGCAACTGATCAAGTCAAGCTTCGAAAACGGTGGATCTTTGTTGACGTCATGCGCTGCGAACACCACCATATCTCGAATTTGTTTCTGCACGCGATAGCCGCTGCCTTCTGGTTCCGCGATGAAAAATCGCGACAGCCGCTCCGGAGTGATGTTCGACGCAATGCCGATGGGAAACACTCCGGCCCGCGCTTTTTCGATCGCTCGACTATCGATGTCAGTGGCAAAGATCTGAGCCGTGATATTCCTGCGGCTGAGATCCATCTGTTCGCGCAGCAGAATCGCGATCGAATACGCTTCTTCGCCCGTCGAACATCCGCAGATCCAGATTCGAATCGCTTCTTTTGTCGCGGAATCTGCCGCAGAGTTTGAGGCTACGAGCTGTGGAATCACCTGAGCTTCGAGAGCCTGAAACGCTTCGGGATCACGAAAGAAGTTCGTCACCCCGATCAGCAGATCTCGAAAGAGTGCATCAATCTCTGTTGGCGATTGCTGCAGGTACTTCACATATTTTTCAATGGTCTCAATCTGACGCACGGCCATCCGACGTTCGATGCGGCGATAGATGGTGCTTGGCTTGTACTGAGAAAAGTCGTGCGAGGTCTGAGATCTCAACAACCCGAAGACCTTCGTCAGAGAACCGACCAATGCAGGTTCAGGCCCTGCAACAGGTTGCGGAAAATTCACAAACAGTTGGGATGTGTAGCTCATCAGTTGAGCGACCATTTCTTCCGGCGGCAACTCATAATCAACCAGCCCCGTCGCGATCGCACTGCGCGGCATGCCGTCGAACTCGGCGGTCTCCGTCTTCTGAGCGACGATTATTCCGCCTTCGCTCTTGATGGCTCGAATACCGAGCGTACCGTCGCTGCCGGACCCGGACAACACCACGCCAATGGCTCGCTGATGCTGGTCCTGAGCCAGCGAACGAAAGAAGAAATCGATCGGCAGTTGATGTCCTCGCGGCTCGGTTGGTTCCAACAACTGCAGAACTCCGTTGAGCAGAGCCATATCATGCCTGGGCGGAATCACGTAGACATAATTCGGCCGAACGACCATATCGCCTTCGACTTCAACCACGGTGAGAGAAGTCTTGCGTCCCAGAAGCTCCGCAAGAATACTCTTATGATGGGGAGCCAGATGCTGAACCAGCACGAAGGCCATGCCCGGACCGACACCCTCGGGAATTCCAGACAGGAATTTCTCAAACGCAGCCAGTCCACCTGCCGACGCTCCGATGCCGACGATGGGAAAAGATGGTATGGTTGATGGTGCTTGTGAAGATTCGACGACGGGCAACATGAACAGGTCCTGCGTCAGGAGCGATTGGTAACGACGTTGGAAACGCTGAGGAATCTTGAATGTAAATCGTCGTCCGCCCTACGATAATCGCCACACGCGGCGCAGGATCCATTCGAAGGCGAGCAGAGTGACCATCAGGAACAGGATCCATCCACGATCCCAAAGGGTCTGCAGCCGTTCGTCCACGACCACTGGCTGACTCTGATCGGTCAGCAAAGAGGGCAGGGTGCTGATCTGTGAGAGACTCAGATACTGGCCCTGAGTTTCTTTCGTCAGATTGGTCAGCAGTTCGGCATTTTGAGTGGGGTTTTGTGACTCCAGATTGGGCAGGACCACGTCGATCGTAGTCTGCAGTACATCGGACGATTCTGGAATCGGTACAGAAATTCGATAGGCGCCTGATCGAGTGGGTCGAAAACTGCTGACGTACTGACCGGCACCTCGACCATCGGCGTTCAGTCGGTCCGGGATGCTGACAGCTTTGCCTTCGCTGTCCACAATATTCAGCGGGACGGATTCCATCACCAGCGGCTGCAGGCGAGCGTCATACAACTGAGCTCGAATGTTCACCGGCTGGCCGGGCGCGACTTCGGTACGATCCAGCAGCAAGAGACCGCGTGCCGTGCCACGACTGCGACGGCCTTGACCGACTTCGCGAATCAGACTGGTCCAAAATCGCTGATGACCTTCAGACGAGATCTCACGCAGACGCCACGTTTCAGCGGAGCCAATAAAAATGCACCGCCCGGTACCGAAGAACTGTGAAGCCAGAAACGGCGGCTGGCCGAGTTCTGTGCGAGCACGCGGGTTACCATATTCCAGGAGTACGACCGCGCCATCGCGAAGACCGCGAACAGGATACGATCGATAAATGCCTTTGAAAGTGGACCAAAGGTCAACGCTTGCATTGCCTGTGGCATCCGCGATCTTCAAGAACTCTGTGGCACGGCCTTCTTGTGTTAACGTCAGCGGCCATGGTTCGTCGGCACGTTGTGTCAGCTGCATTTCCGGAAGCATGCGATTGAGCAGCACCGGGTAGAGCACGCTGATGTCGCGATAGGCATCTGAGTCCTGAGCCAGTTTGGGAGTGAAAATTTCCCCCGCGACGACGACCAGTCCGCCCGAATGATCAGACACCCAACGGTTCAGAAAAGTCTGTTGTTCGGATGACAGCCTGCTCCAGTCCGGATCAAAGGCCACGATGACATCGTAGGAAAATAATTCCGCTTCGGTTGCGGGAAATTTGGTCAGCAGGGTCTTTGCTTCCTGTGAGACAAAACCGACGTTCTCATCCGTCACGGACTGCAGCCATACATCTGATTCGACGCCGCTGTGACGAAACAGGGCATTGCGAACGAATTGATAATCTCGCATTGGTCCGCTGGAAATGACAAGAACCTTCATGCGTCGATCGTTAACTTCGATGGTTCGCCGACGCTCATTGTCCTCCAGTGTCATTTCCGTTGCACCGGCAGCCGATTCTATGCGAATGACGAAGTCGTACTTGCCGGGCACAGTCAGTTGTTGATTAAAGCGAATGGACGTGGGCAAAGTGTCGTCCGTAAATTCGATTGTCTGTTCAGAAATCTGGCGACGGTCTTTACCATCGCCATCTGTCGACTGCTGAAACAATCGGGCCGTCCCCTGTTGTCCGGCCGCACCAGTGCCTTGCACCATGATGTTGACGTCAAATGGATCACCCTGATGCACGTCAGTGGGTGATTGCATTCCCGCAATCCAGAGATTCATCTGAGGCTTCTGGCTGCCAATCCCGATTGTGATCAGTTTTGTACCGGTCCGCTCCGCGCGGACGCGAGCCGGTTCGACATTCAGTCCGGCATTGGACTGCCCGTCCGACAGAACGACAACACCGCTGAGCGTTCGTCCCGTGATCTGCCCGATCATCTGATACAAGGAATCGCCGAGCCGTGTCTCCGCGCCGCGCGGCTGCAGGATGCGCTGCCATTTGGCGATGGCTGAGGGATCGGCAATCTTATGTGCGTCGTCGCTCTTTTCATCCAGCGACATGGTGGCCGCGTTCGATGTGGCATTTGCAGAGGTTGTCGTGGCCTTGCTTTCGATGTCGACAAATCGCACGCTGTTATCGCTGACGATGGCCCATGGGCCAGCCAGTTGTGAATCAAACGTATAGAAGGTGATCGAATGGGTCTTGCTGAGTTCTGCAAGAACACCTGATTCCACCAACGACTTTAACGCCGCATCCGCGCGAGTACCATTTTCTGCAGGCCCACTTGTCTCAGGCTGCCCCTGATCTCCTCCCTCGCCGCCTCGCTCCTCCGCTGGCCCGCCTGCCTCATCATTTGCTGGCCACGCCATGGACAGCGAAGTGTCCAGTAAAATTCCGACACGAGATTTTTCCACGCGACTGAGCTGCGTCCGTTTTTGCGGATTCAGCACGATCACAAGCAACAGCAGCAGCAGAATGAGTCTCGGGACCAGTAGTGCAATTCGCGAACTGCGTTGCAGAAAACGAGAGTCCTGCAGCGAGGTTCGGACCGTTAGTGCAATCAGAGCCGCCAGTCCGCCAAACAGCAGCAGGATTCCGGTGGTGGTTTCCGGAAGATCCAGCTCAGTCGTTTGAAAGGACTGAGTGTCGATCTGTGTGCCTGATTGTGTCGCCGCCTGAGTGACGGGAACTGATGCTGTGCCTTCTGATTGATAGCTGGTGAACTGCGGCGAACCGAACTTCGCAGTATCCTTCTGCAGGTCCTTCGGCGATTTGAAATCTGAAATTGGAAATCTCAAATGACCAGCATCTCTCCGAGCGTCGTCTGTCTGCACGAGCTCTCTCTGAACGCTATTCTTCTGAAAACTGAAAACCGAAAACTGAAAACTATTCTCCCTCATCGCACCACCTCCGGATGATAGCTCAAACGGAGAGCCAGCAACTGTTCGGCAATCAGGACCACGATCAGTAATCCCAGCAGCACCCAGCGGATCTCGCGACCAGCTTCGGAACCTCCAAGAGCCTGAGCAGCATCCGCCTCAAGAACTCTTACGTGTCCGAGATCAGCCTGTTGAGTCAGTGTTTCTGCATCCGCAATTGCCAATGCACTTTCGGTTGTGGGCACATTCAGTGCGACTGACAGATCGGAACCATTGCCTTCCGTATCAAATCGTCGGATTTTATAGATGCCCGGACGTTCGGCCTGAGCAATGGTTACTGAAAGTCTCTCTTCCGCGGCTTCGCTCTGGCCCTTCGACTTCTCTTTGCTGTCGATTGCAGATTCAGGCTGAGCGTCGCCGGACGTCTTTGCTTTGGGTGCTGAACTCTGGGGGGCCAGTTTTTTGGGAGTCGCCTGCAATCGGACGAACGTCTCTAAACCTCGCTCACTGTCATCGGTCGCTTCGGGAAGAAACACTTCCACATTTTCGTTGAACTGACTCACCGGCCAGTCCAGTTGCAGCGGTTCAGTCAGCTCACGAAGTTGCACAGAATCCGTCATTCGCTGCAGGTGCTGGTGAATCAATAAATGCATCACGACGTATCCGGGAGCGGCGGGGGCGACCGGCCAATTGCTCCAGCGGCGACCAGCACCGGTCAGGAAGGTGAGAACTTTGCCTTTGCCGAGCGAATGTTCGAACGCAACGGGCTGACCATTCTTAAGACGAATCAGCGTATGCACGCCATCCGCTCGTTCTTTGTCGTCTGCTTTGAAGTCGTCAGTCACCTGCATCCAGCGCGCGATTTGGACCGTATCCGGGAACGGACTGTCGGGAGAATTGTAGATCAGGAATATCGGATGCTTTTCGAAGACAGGATTGAGAAATGGGACAACAGCCGGTGTTCCGTCGGCAGCGGCCGTTGTTGAAACTTCGTGAAGAGTCCCCAGCGGAACCGGGAACAAGTTCAAAGATGGCTCCCGCAGGGTTTCTGAATACCAGCGAGTATTTGCCTGATCGCCGGGAAACCATGTGATGCCGCCACCGCCGCGAACATATTCCGCTAACTGCACCGTGACGTCGGCCGGCAGCTCCCGGACATTCAGAAGATAGATGCAGTCGTACTGGTTCAGGTTTACTCCGGCGATCGCCTGTGAGGGACGAATTTCGCTGGCGAGACCTGTCAGTGCGGGATCGGCGCTTAAAGCAGCTGCGACAAAGGAGGCATCCTCCTGCTGGCCTTCGTCATCGACGATCAGAACCATCCGGCGATCAGTGACTTCAACGGCCACAAACCGGCGATTATCTTCCCGCAAGGCATCATCGTCCAGCCGCACCTCGACCTGATGTGAGCCCTCAATATCGAACACAAGGTCATGCGAGACCTGAACGTCGGCTGCGGATTCCAGATCGGGAATCAGCACTTTGCCGGGCAACGGGACACCGTCAATCAGCACTGTGCCGCGCAGGCCTGAAACTTTCAGCGAACCATAATTCTTCAGGGTGAGTGTCATTCTCCAGGGAACTCCCTGAGCGACAGCAAGCGTCTCGGAGTTTAACTGCTGCAATGCCACATTGGGGCGAGGATCTTTGACAACTTTAATCAGATCCACAGATGCCTTGATGGTCTTGAGTGACTCCAATGCAGCGGTAACTTCGGGCCGACTATTCCAGTCGGCCGCTCGCAGATCGGTGATCACATGCACCTGCGGTGAAGCACTGCCATCGGCGGCCAGAATATCTTTTGCAGCGTTGATGGCGTCCACAGGCGACGCAGGTCGCCAGGTGCATTGCAGGTTGCGAAGCCGCGGAAGCAACTCCTGGACGAGAGCCCCGTCGAGTACTCGATCGGACACAATCGGCCGACGCGGATCGGTCATCGACAGGATTGTGACTCGCGATGCGCCCGGCTGACGGCTTCCTTCGGCCAGCATGTTCTCAAGCGTTGTCAGAGCTTTTTGGAAGACCGTGGCATCGCCTTCACGATCTCGCATCGACAGTGAATCGTCCAGCAGTACCACATGATGCATGCTGGCCCCGCGCAGCATCAGCAGACGACTGGGGTCGAGTACCAGCCGCGCGATCAGCAGGGCGATCAGGACGACGGCCAGTATTCTGAGCAGTAAAAGCAAAAGTTGTTCGAGGATGATTCGACGACGGTTCAGCTCTTCGCTTTCGAGCAGGAACTCCATCGCGGCGAATCGCACCTTTTTGTACCGCAGCCGACTCAGGATATGAATCAGGATCGGCACCGCCACCAGCGCAGCCCCAGGCAGCACAAAGGCTGGGTTTAGGAAAAATTGGGTGAGCCAGGACATGGAAGAATGACCAATGACTAAGGTTCAATAACCAAAGAATTCTCTCTTGTTCCAGGGCTCCAGCCCTGGAACACACTGCCTGGAGGCTCCTGCCTCCTGTCCTTTACTTCGGTGCTCGCGAGGCAGGAGCCTCGCGGGCATTGCGTTCCAGGGCTGGAGCCCTGGAACGAGGGTCATTTCCTTCTTCGCTGCATGAGCACATGAGCCAATGCGGCGTCGAGATTATCGCTTGTTCGAATCAATTTGTAATCCACTGCGCTGCCAGCACAGCGTTTGCGAATGGCATCGAGGAAACGTTCGAGCGCCTGCATGTAGCCAGCTCGCAGGGCCGCTGGGTCACACGTCAGCTTACCGCCGTCTTCGAGACCTTCAAAACGAAGAGTGCCCGAGTAACGGAATTCCAGTTCTTCATCATCCATCACATGCATTGCGATGACCTCATGGCCTCGCTGACGCAGCATGGTCAGACCTTTGAACAGTTCTTCACGCGGGCAAAACAGGTCTGACATCAGGATCACAATGCTGCGTCGCGTCAGTGATTCGTTGACTCGTCGCAGCACGCCGAGGATATCCGTCTTGCCCCCGGCTGTCTGAGTTTCCAGACCAGCCAGAATCGCCTGCAGATGATTGTTACGACTGCTGGCCGGGATCTGGGCGCGGATCGCGGAATCAAACACGCTGACTCCGACGGAATCGTGCTGCTTCAGAGCCAACATGGCGAATCCGGCGGCAATCGTCTGAGCGTACTCGAACTTCGACATCGCTCCTGACTTGAACTGCATCGATTCGCTGCCGTCGACAACCAGCATGATGCGAACGTTAGTGTCTTCTTCGAACTGCTTAAGATAGTAGCGGTCGGAACGCGACCACAGCTTCCAGTCGATGCGGCGCAGGTCATCTCCGGCCACGTATTCACGGTGCTGCAGGAATTCCAGCGACTGTCCAAAGTACGGACTGCGATGAAGCCCCGAGACGAATCCTTCGACCACTCGACGTGCCCGCAGTTCCAGACGCGAGATCCTCGCGATCTCCTCAGGCCGCAAAAATCTTTCCAAGTCCTGGGTCACTTGTCAGTTCGCTTTCTCGGGCGGGTGTTTCCTGAATCAGGCGTTCGATCACTTTGTCTGACGTGATGCCTTCGCTCTGAGCCGTAAAATTCGGCACGATACGATGACGCAACACAGGAGCTGCCAGCTTCTGGATGTCGTCTGTCGAAACCGTGGTGCGGCCGTTGAGCAGTGCGCGAGTCTTCGCGCCCAGCAGCAGATTCTGGACAGCTCGTGGGCCAGCGCCCCAGCCGAGCCATTCGTTGATCCACTGCGGAGTCCCCGGTTCACGGACTCGGGTTTGTCGCACAATGGCCAGCGTGTAATTGATGACGTGATCAGACACCGGAACCTGGCGTACGGTCGTCTGGATCTGCAGCACCTGTTCGCCGGTCAGGACAGGCTGAATCTCCGGGCGGAAGTTGGATGTGGTCTGACGCGCGATTAAACGCTCTTCTTCAAACGTCGGGTACTTCACAAACACCTTGAACATGAAACGGTCCTGCTGCGCTTCGGGAAGCGTGTAGGTTCCTTCCTGTTCGATCGGGTTCTGAGTTGCCAGTACGAAGAATGGGGAGCTGAGTTTGTGGATCGTCTGACCGACGGTCACCTGACGTTCCTGCATCGCTTCGAGCAACGCTGCCTGAGTCTTAGGCGGCGTGCGGTTAATTTCGTCTGCCAGCACAACGTTATGAAACAGGGGGCCGGGGATGAAGCGGAATTCGCGTTGACCCGTGCTGCGGTTTTCCTGCAGGATGTCGGTACCCGTAATGTCAGCCGGCATCAGGTCGGGAGTAAACTGAATCCGGGAGAACGTCATGGACAGGCTGCGAGCCAGTGTGCTGACCATCAGCGTCTTGGCAAGTCCGGGGACGCCTTCCAGAAGGACGTGACCCTGGCTGAAGAGACCGATCAGCAATTGTTCGATGACTTCGTCCTGGCCGACGATGACTTTGCGAATCTGTTCCTGCAGCTGTTTGTAGGCTTTGCTAAGCAGGTCCACGGCGTCGACCGAGACTTCGTTTGGTTGATCCGACATAGATGTTCTCTGCAGGTCTGCCTGCGTATCTTCTGATCTCTGAATATGGCTGGGCTGATAAACCGAGCGGCCCGTTTCTGTGGCAGCCGGCCTTTCGGCCGACTCGTGTTGTCGCGATCATAGCAGACGGCGTTCCAATGAGAATTGAACACTCAAATTCCGACTTCTTCGGGCCGAACTCGTTTCTGCCGGGCCGGCTGGAGGAGTCGCCGGGCCGGCTGGAGGAGTCGCCGGGGCTGACGAGACAGGAGAAGGGACAACGATGGCCGGCGGATCGAATGGCAGCCGATTTTGAGGCGAGGAAGTTCCTGCGGAAGCCTTTATTTTCAAGCATTCGGACGTCAGACTTCCGCCGCATGTCGCATGAACGAATTGAATCGCTGGAAGATCCTCGCCTGGACGTATTTCGGAGCCTGAAGGCCCAAAATATGGCACGCGATCAACGGCTGTTCATCGCAGAAGGGCCGACAGTTGTTGAAAGGGTTCTGCAAAGCGGTTTTGAAGTTCGCAGCCTGTTGATCAGCGATCGCAAGTTTGCATCGTTTGAAGGTCGCCTTCCGTCTGACATCCCGGTTTACCGGATGCGAGCCGAACTGGCCGATACGCTGGTGGGTTTCCATTTTCACTGCGGCGTGATGGCTTGTGCGGTCAAAAGAACCACACCACCTCCGGAGATGTGGGTGCCAAAAACTGGTCCCGCGCTGGTGCTGGCAGGCGACAGAATTGTCGATCCGGAAAATGTGGGAGCACTCATTCGAATTGCAGCAGCGTTCGGAGCCGTGGCTGTGATTTTTGGCAAAGGATCGGCCGATGCGTTCTCACGGCGCGTACTCCGGGTTTCTATGGGCAATGTGCTGTTTCTTCCCATCGTGGAAACCGACGATCTGCCCGGCTGCCTGAGAGAGCTGAACATCCAACATCAGTTTAAGACTTGTTCGACGGTGCTCGACCACGCCGCCGTTCCGTTGTCGGATTTTCATTTTCCCGAACGGACGGTGCTGCTCATGGGCAACGAATATGACGGCGTCTCCGCAGAGGCGATTGCTGAAGCCTCTCATCGCATGACCATTCCCATGCTTAACGGGACAGACTCGCTGAATGTTGCGGTCTCGTCAGGCATTTTTTTGCATCAATACCGGTGTCAGCATCCAATCGTCTGATCTGCGGTCCTTACGGAAACTGTGGAACCTGACGGCCATTCTTCTGGTCCATCTGCTGCAAGGTTTTATTGTACTCCGTATCCAGTTGCAGCCGCTGTTGCTCGTAGGCTTCCAGAGGATTGATCGGAGCCGGACGAGAAGGAAAGGGTGCAGGCCCGGACGGATTGATTGGCGCAGAGACCGGCGCGCCTGACGATCCCTGACGCTGTTGATTTTGCCACAGCTGAGATTGCAGCTGCTGGGCTCGCAGTTGCTGTTGTTGCTGATTGGCCCATTCCTGGGCCGGCAGACTGGAATCCGGCTGGGCGTAGAAAGCGCCATTCAGCAGGGAATTCGTACCCGGCGAACTGACATTGTTCATGTTGATTTGCGGAGCCGGATTTGGGAGCGGATTGCTGTTTGCAGCACCCGGCTGCGGTGTATTCGATCGCTGATCGGGCGATTGCCCAATAGGAAACATGGTCCCGGGACCTGCATTCAGGCCGTCCAGATAAATCGGCTGGGATGCATTCATCACGGGTGGATTCAGACTATTCGTGGCGATCGACGCGGCAGAAAAGCCAGGATTCATTTGAGCTGGATTTGCGCTGCCCGAGTTGTTGACATTGAGGGGCGAAGCTGGGCCCGTTCCCGAAGAGCCGGGTTGGAATCCCAGTGGCTGCCCGTAACTGACGCTTCCCACGTTCGGCGTCTGGAACGTACCTGACGCATGAACCGGAACGATTCTGCCGGACGCACCGTTGTTGGACGGACCGTTGTTTACGGAAAGGTTTGGAGCGGAAAAAACTGGAGCAGCTCCAGTGGGCGATGAAGATGCCGCCATTGCAGATGCTGGTGCCCCAGAATAATTCGGCGAGCCATTCATGACCGGCGGTGCGGGATTGGACGGCTGAAAAAATGAGTTGACCTGAGGCTGTGGATAACCGACGGGAAGCTGAGACAGGTTCGCAGCAGCTCCGGTGCTCGAGGCAGCCGGAAGAGTCAGGTTCGCATGGCTGGAATTGCCAACGCCGGGCGGGTAAATGGATATTGGCAGTTGGTTGTAGTTCGATTGAACGCCATTCGGCGGGCTGTTAGGCAACGCAGAGTTGGCTGCCGCTTGCAGGGGCAGGGCAGGGGGAGTGATGCCGGATGACTGCGCCCAAAGGGTGCCATTTCCAAGTGGGGCGGACGCATTAACAGGGTTAGCCGCCGCAACTGCGTTGGACTGAGCAACTGCGTTGGACTGAGCAGCTGCATTTGGAGCGTACGCACTTCCGGGGCCTGGTGGAAGCTGATTTGACAGAACGGCCACTCGTTGAAGTTCGTCGGTGCCTGTCTGAGGTGCCAGGGGCGTTCCCTGAGAAGCTCGTCGCCGTTCCGCTTCAATGCGTTCCTGGCGAGCCAGTTCCTGGACCTGTTCGAACGAGGAGTTCGCAAGCGGTTCCGTCTTTGCTTCGGTCGTAAAGGAAGCTGCATCGACGCCGGTCTGGCTTTCCAGTTGAGCCATCACCTGAGCGGCTTCAGCGGAAATTCCAAATCGAGCCGTAATACGATTTTTTGCGGCCGATCGATTTCCCTGTCGCAGATCGAGCAGAGCCAGATTCATCTGCGCGCTTTCATGCTGAGGATTAATTTCCACCGCATGATTCAGATAACGAGACGCTTCGCTGTAGCGATTCTGTAACAGATAAGAATAACCAATGTCACAGAGAAGATTGGCATCACGCGGACGGATTCGCAGTGCCTGGCGATAGTGGTATTCCGCATCAGCCCATTGTTGAGTTAAGTCGGCGGCCATGGCGAGGCCATGATGAGCGGTCGCATTGTCCGGCGAATGGGTTAGCACCTGAGTGTAAGCGCGACGAGCATCCTGAAGACGATCTTCCTGAAGTGCCAGTTGTCCGTCTGCCAAAAGTTGTTCGACCTGCTCCTCAGCCACCGGGGTATTGAAGTCGGAAGTCGCTGATGCGGACTTTAGTTCGTCAGCATTCTTCTTTGGGAAACCGGGCAGTGAAAATGGAGACTCGTCTTTTGAACTTTCTGCCTGAGCTGTGGCCCGCCGAAATGGGTTCCAGGCGCGTTTGCCAGACTCGTCCGACTGGCAACCAATAAGCGCAAGGATACTGCAAAAGTACAGGAGAGAAGACCAGCGATGTCCTGACATAGTCAGGTCTCCAGACGAAACACGGTGAGATGGGAGAGAGGCAGTACGCGGGAGCGGACTGACTGAGAGAGGAGAGATTACAGATTTGCGATTGCAATGAGAGAGGTTTGAGAACCGGGGTTGTATCGCAAGAATGTAATTTGTGTCGAGATGAGATCACCGGTGGTGTAACTCGTTGATTTGAAACAGTTTGCGATGGAAACGAAAAACGGCAGCTGCCCCTGGAATGGAACAGCTGCCGTGATATTGGATGTTTATTGTGGTGAGTCGGCCGTATCAAAGTCCCCCGCCGCCACCGCCACCACCGCCACCACCACCACCGTTGTTACGACCGCGAATTTGACGGAAGCGACCGTAGTCCTGTTCGCCTTCCATTGAGTTAATGCCGTTGCTGTAAGGCTGTGACACAACCGTTCGCTGGTCGGCATCCTGATTGCCCAGATCGGTCAACACGCGGACAACGATATCACGTCGAATATGGTCCAGTTCCGGATCGGAGTTATGCAGGGTTCTCTGCACAAGCACCGGGAATGGAGCCGACGGCATCCGTGCGGCAATTTCCATGATATGATCGCGACCGTACGGGGTCAGTTCGGACGAGTTGTCGACGAACTCGTTGCGATAAATCACAAAGTCGCCGGCCTCGCCGTTTGTCTCCATCATGTGCCAGTGAGCGCGGTTCACGGCACCCAATGGAATCACGTCCGGAATTGCATACCGACCGCGAGGATAGTGCTTGGCACCACACCATGCGAAGCAGCCCGGTGAGCAATCCGAGGAATTGCACTCAGACGAGTTGCATTCACACGAGTTGGATTCACACGAGTTGCATTCAGACGTCGAGCAGCAGTCTTGAGTGGAGCAGCAACCGGTGGTTACCAGCCCCGTGAGCGCTGCGAAGGCGAGCTTCGCCCGAAGAGTATGTTTAAGATTCATATCCGTGCTCTTCCTGTTCACACATCTGAATAAACATTGTCAGGGACCAGAGAGCGACAAAGCACCGGGAGAGCCCCGTCGCAGTTCAACCGAAATTTATCGCTGAACGGGGCGGCTCCAACCCGCTGGCCGTACATTGTTCTTGTTCTGGGGTTCGTCATTCTTTCGAAACGCCGATGTCACTTTTGACATCATGGAGGGCTTCGCCGTCGAATTGCTTCCCTGAGCAGGAAACATCTGTGGCGGAGCTGGAGGCAGTGGCGTTGCCGGCTGGTTCATGTATTGGGACGGTGGAGCTCCCATAGGCTGCATCTGCTGATATTGCTGTACCGGAGCATTCTGATAAGGATTCCCCTGAGGTACCGAATAATCAGGCTGCGGCTGCATAGGCGGGCCGTAGGACTGCTGCATTCCCATGTGGCCGGGACTCTGCATAACAGATCCCGCTCCGAGCCCGGGGCCAGGAGTGTATCCGCCGTGAGTCACAGCCGGGTTGTACAGGCTGTATCCCTGCGGAACTCCGTGCATCGAACCGCTGCCGTAAGGAGATACCTGATAGACCTGATTGTCCGGACGTCCTTCTGTCTGGCCACGATGCCAGAAATCGTCATCCGTTGGATGAGTCGAGTTATGACCCGGAACAGGCGGAACTTCATCCGGTTCCATCGGTCGGACGATTTCCGGAGAGACCAGAACGAGAAGTTCTGTTTCTACTTCAGACGCATTCTTGGACTGGAAGACACGAGGACCGACATAGGGAATATCGCCGAAGAATGGAATGCGGCTGGTCTCGGAAAGGGTCTGCCGTGAGATCAGACCACCGATCGCAAATGTCTGTCCTTCACGCAATTCGACAGTCGTCTGCACTCGTTTTACGTTAGTGCCAGGAATACCGTTCACGGTATTCGCAGCATTCAGTTCGCTGAATTCCGGAACAACCTGCAATCGAATCAGGTCACGATCCATAACGGTCGGAGTCACAACCAGGCTGGTACCGAATCCGCGGAACGAGGTGGATTGACCGCCGCCCAGTCCGATGATTGTTGGTACAGCAAATTCACCACCCGCAAGAATACTGGCGCCCGTTCCGCTGATGCAGACGATCTGCGGTTCGGCCAGAAGTTTGATCGTACCGTTGGACTGCAACCAGCGGATGAAAATCTGAATCTCACTGTTTTCGAAAATTCCGCTGAGTGTAGTGCCCGTGCTGCCTCCCATTGAGGAGCCCACCGCGTGTCGGCCATCGCCGAACAGCACTCGCCAGTCGAACCCGGCATTTCGAAGTTCTGAGCGGTTAATCTCCGCTACCAGAACTCGCATCTTTACGTTGAATTCGCCTGGAATCGAAAGTTCATTGATGACGATGTCACGGAATCCATTGTTGGCTCCGCCGCCACCAGCACCGCCGCCGCCACCAGCCAGAATACCTGACGCTGCCAGAGCGTTCAGACCAACTCCGTTGTCGAGGTCGTTGAATCGGCCGAGAGAACGAAGAACTTCCGAGCGGACGATCTGCAGGATGCTCTGAGCTTCTTCACCGTCATAAGCCTGACCGCGAACCAGAACTTGCGCTCCGACGGGAATGAGAGCCACAGTGGAGTTGGGGAAGAGATCTCGCAGACGTCGTTCGAGTTTACCGAAGTCGACAGTCCGCTGCTCTTCGAGGCTTGCGTCACGAACGACCGAAACTTCATAGATAGAAGGAGTCGTTTCGTCCTCGAACCAGAGGGTCAGGTCTGTCTTGCCCATTTCAAGGCCGACAACACTGATTTCTGATTCGGAATATTGAACGTAATTTGCGATGGTCGAATCGGTCACCGCAATTCGACGGACACGCTTGCTGGTGATGACCAGCTGGCTATGTCGACGCTCGATTTCCAGGTGGTATTGAGGATTCAGCAGTTTATCGACATGGGGACTCAGTTTGGCATCCACCTGTCCGGAGTTTGAGGAATCTTCCAGCCGAAGAGGTTGCATCTGAGCAGGCCTGTTGGCTGGCTGAGGCTGCGGTGAATACGCATCGGCCTGCTGAGCCTTCAACGTGCCCTGCATAAGTGCAAGACTTCCAATTGCTCCCGCGAGCACTTTCCGCAACGGCATGTTGTGGAGGAATTCACACCAACTTTTAAGTGGAAATCCCGACGCCGTATCTTCAGCTGACATTCGAAGTGCTCCTTCCGTGTCGCAACTTCGCAAGAGACCCTAATCGATTTCTCTCGCGTCTGTAGCTCTTTCAAACTGGCCACCTTTCACATTTCCGTGTGATCAGCAAATCAGCGCGCCGCAGTAATGACCTGGGCAAAGTACAGTTTTCAACCTTTCTATCGGCGGCGACTTGCGAACCAATGAGGCATCAGGCACGTTGTCGTTTAACCGCCCCTAATGTTCTGTCAGTCCAGACGATTGCGTAAAATGAAACGGTATTACCCCTCATTTGAGGGTCCGGAAGCTGATTGACAACCGGCAAATTACGCCGTTTGATGCCATGGATCGAATCCGACTCAGCGATGGTGTTCAAGCGGGAGACGAGGAGAGTTCCGGGGCGGTTTTCAGCTGTCTGACAGTCGGGACTTCCATCATCCTGGCCTGCAGACCACTTACTGCAGGTGAGTTTTCATCGCTCCGAGTTTGCTTCTGCCGGCTGCCGCACTGAGATGAAGGCAAACAGCCGCACGATGTAGATTGCAGCCACAGATTCAGCGACGTCCAAAATTCGATGTTTGTGACGAATTTCCAAATAGGTCAGGATGACTGGCTGGTGAGAGATGAGCCTGACACGAATCGCCCTGAAACTGGGAATGCAAAATACTGGGAATGCAAAATACTGTGGTCGATCATTCATTCCCGATGAAAACGACTCAATGCACTACCAAACAATTGTGACGTTTGTTGATGGTGTGCCGGGGTGCGCCCAGGGACGCCGATAACTGTGATACGGATATCGATGGTGAATACCGCCGCCATCCATATTAGGGAGACCTTCATAGCCGCTCAGAAAGCTGCCGGGTGCAGGACTGCCGTAGCCATGGTTTGCCGAAGTGCCATACAAACTGCCTGATCCATACAGATCGCCGAGTGGCAACATTCCGCCACCAACACCACAGCACGCTGAAGCTACTGCCGAGCAGGCACACGCGTTTTCAACCATCGGGGCCATGTAGACGGCTGGCGCTGTCGCGACCATGCTGTAGCTGGGCTGATAGTGGACGGGAGCTGAGTTGCAGTTGCAGCCGGATCCGTGTCCAAAGAGCGATGACAGTTCGCCTGCCGCCGCAGAATTTACCGTGAGCAAGCCGATTAGTGCTGCCATGAGTACCGAGTGTTGACCACTGTTTCGAGAGAAGAGCTGCAGTTGCATTCGAAGATGCTCCCAGTAAAGATCGCCACGGACAAAAAAACAGACATCCGGAGCAGCGAGATTACGAATCCGGAGACTTTGATTTACACACTGTTTTGATCGGCTGCCAGGAGAAATTGAACTCATTCGCGTGAAGTCAAGATTTGACGGTCGGACCGTTCGAAATATGCGTACGGCGCAGACTTGGAAGGGCTCCGTTTTTCCTGGACCTCTGCCACAGAAACTGAGCGGTCGGCGTCCGATGAAGAAAAAGAATCACATTGCTCGTTAATCCAGGGACTTGGTGTAACGGCAAATTTTAACTGTGTATTCGACCTCGGAGGGATGCAATGCGTCGATCACTTCTGTTTGCCTTCGGCATCACGTT
>QWOO01000083.1 GCA_003669615.1 Planctomycetota bacterium | reverse complement strand
GATTCCGGCTAACCACAAAGTTGCCATCCACGACATTGCAAAAGGGGAAACGCTTCGAAAGTTTGGTCAGCCCATTGGGTCGGCCATGATGCCGATCACCGCAGGCCAGTGGGTCCATGTTCAGAACGTCAGTCTGGAACGCGAAAAAGCGGGCTACGAATATTGTACGGAATTGGTTGAGCCGCCAAAGCCGGCAACGCCACGCACTTTCATGGGATACCGTCGCAAAGATGGTCGAGTCGGTACGCGAAACTACATCGCGGTCATCAGCACAGTGAACTGTTCTGCGACCACAGCCCGTTATGTTGCTCAGGAACTCGCGAAGTCGGATCTCAGCCAATATCCCAACATCGACGGCGTCATTCCGGTCGTGCATAAAAGCGGATGTGCATTCGCCTACAACGGCGAGGACCATCATTTGCTGAACCGTACGCTGGCCGGATTTGCGCGTCATCCAAACATCGTTGCATGTCTGGTGCTGGGGCTGGGATGTGAGACAGCTCAGGCCGGGCATCTGCAGGAATCCCACGGACTTGTTCAGCTTAACGGGGCAAATCGTCGGGAACCCGATGATTCTCTGCCGATGGTGCTCAACATTCAGGAAGTGGGCGGCGTCCGTAAGACAGTTGAAAAAGCAGTTGGTGTTCTTCGTGAACTGCTGTCCCAGGCGAATGAGGCGAAGCGCGAGCCTTTGCCCCTTTCTGAATTAATTCTGGGTCTTCAATGTGGAGGCAGCGACGGCGCCAGTGGCATCACAGCAAATCCCGCGTTGGGTGTTGCAAGCGATCTGCTGGTTGCACACGGAGGCGGTTCTGTGCTGGCAGAAACTCCCGAGATTTATGGGGCGGAGCAGTTGCTGCTGCGACGTGCGGTGGATCGCAAGGTGGCCGACCGGCTGCTGGATCGAATTCGCTGGTGGGAAGAGTATGCTCGTAAGAACAACGCTTCGATTGATAACAATCCGTCCTATGGAAATAAGCAGGGCGGACTGACCACGATCATCGAAAAATCGCTGGGCGCCGTCGCCAAAGGAGGCACCGCGCCGCTGCGTGCCGTCTACGAGTACGCGGAACCCATCACCGAACGTGGCTTCACATTCATGGACACGCCGGGCTACGACCCAATCTCCGTGACGGGACTTGTGGCAGGCGGATGTCAGGTGGTTGTGTTCACAACCGGACGCGGCAGTTGTTTTGGATGCAAGCCGGCACCCACAATCAAGGTGGCCACAAATTCCCTGATCTACAATCGTATGCGCGATGACATGGACATCAATGCGGGTACCATTCTGGAAGGCCGCAGTGTAGAAGAAGTGGGCCATGAAATCTTCGAAAGCATTATCGCAACTGCCAGCGGTGAAAAGACCCTGAGCGAGCAACAGGGAATTGGCGACGAAGAGTTCTGTCCGTGGATGCCGGGTCCGATTTTCTAACGGCTCAACCTTGCGTACGATTTCTGCTGACAGATCTGTCAGCAGCCTGTAAACTTTCTTGCCACAAGCACAGCAACTGCGTTGCATTATCCGCAATCAGTTCTGTCGGCCGGTATTGGTCTGATCTACCGACCTCGATAGGGAACTTCGGTTCATGTACTGCAGTTTTCATCAGCAGGAAATTTGTCGCTCGTGCTCACAACTGCATCTTGAGTATACGCAGACACTGCAGATCAAACGTGACAAGCTGTGTGAGCTGTTTGCAGGCGTATCTGTCGACGATTTTCCGAAGAAAGAAACCGCGGAGGGCAACCGAATTCGCGCTCGGCTGGCAGTGACCGGAACTCTTGAAGAGCCCGTAATCGGCTTTTTTGATGATCGGCAAAAGGTTGTGCCCGTCACCCAATGCCCACTGCATTATCCGCTCATCAACACGTGGGTTCGGGGACTTCCTGAACTGATCCGAGCGGCGCGGCTGACGCCGTATGATGTGTCCACGGATCGTGGCGAACTCAAGTTTGTGGTGCTGACCTGCTCGCCCAGTTCACAACAATTAATGGTTCAGTTTGTGCTGCGATCGCGAGAAGCGGTGGATCGAATTCGTAGTCTCTGGCGTCGGATGTCGGAGACAGAGAAGTCGCTTGTGCCTGTGATGTCCATCAATCTGCAGCCGGCAAAATCTTCGGTGATCATGGGTATGGAAGAACTGTCGGTGTCGGACCAGACATTTCTGCCCATTCGTTTCGGCGAGCGAGAACTACTCTATGGCCCTCAGAGTTTCCTGCAGACGAACTACGAAGCGGCCGTTTCGCTGTACTCTGCTGCCGGACAGATTCTGCAAAGCATCCGTGCCGAAAATGTACTGGACCTCTACTGTGGCGTCGGTGCCTTTTCATTGTCAGCGGGTGCCGGCGCTGTTTCGATTCTTGGAATTGATGTCTCTGCAGATGCGATTGCCTGTGCGAACGAAGCCGTGCGGCGAAACAAGATCGACAACGCAGAATATCAATGTCGCAGTCTGGAATGTACGACAGTCGGCCAGTTGAATGGGCAATGCTTTGACACAGTCATCTGCAATCCGCCGCGACGAGGACTGGATGCGGGCAGCATATCGTTGATGAAAGCATTGAAGCCCCGTCACATTATGTATTCCAGTTGCAATGCCACGACGCTGCATCGCGATTGGAAATTATTGGCCGACGACTACGAAATGCAGGCTCTGCAGCCGATTGACATGTTTCCCTTCACGCACCATTTTGAAGTGCTGGCGGTGTTGAAACGAAGAACGGAAATCGTTTGATGCGGGACTGTTACCTGCGAGTCATTATCAGCAGTCGAAACTGAAGATGAAGTGGCTGAGCGACCGACTCACCAGTTTCGCGTCGGATATCGATCTTCCATCCAGCCTGCTCGGCTTTCTTCACGAATGCAGGTGCGTTGGTACGACCAACGTCTCCAATCCAGACCTGGCCATGTAAGCCCAACATCGCATCGAGCGTTCTTAGCAGCGGCAAGTGACCGGCCGAGTCGTAGAGAATATCGCTGCCAAAAATGAATTCGAACTTTTCGTCGGGGGGATCATTCCAGTCGAAGACTCGGCCATCCACATCGCAAAAGCCGTTCTTCAGTGCATTGGTCTGAGCCATGGCCACGGCGTTCGGCGCATGGTCTGCGAACGTTACACTTAGTCCGGCCATTAGACCGGCGATGCCCGTGAGTCCGACGCCGCAGCCGATCTCCATCGATTTCAGCGGACCTGGCCAGGATTCCCGCAGCAGCAGCTCGGCGGTTTTTGGCGCCGCTGCCCAGAGCAGTCCCCAATAGGGATCCCAGTTGGAGTCGCCCGCGGTCTCACCAGCCAAAGCCTGCTGCAGCATTTCTTCGGGATCGGCCGGCAGGTCGATCGTGATCTGTCGTCCGGCCACGGACAGCGTCTGAGAAGTGAGTTTCAGGTTCATACAGGAGGAAAGAACGAAGAGTTTGCAGATCATAGAGGGCCGGTTCGGGAGAACCGCACACGAGAACGAACTATACTCAATTGGCAAGTAGCCAACACTCATGCTCAAAGGAAACGCGTTGCGATGACACAGCAGGATGCGATGGATGAAGTGGCGTTTCGTGCCTTTGATCTGCTGATTCGGACTCGGAATGTCCTCGTCACTGCAGAAAGCTGTACGGCCGGGTTGATCGCTGCGACTTTGGCACGCGTGCCAGGAATGTCGGCCTGTCTGGCGGGTTCGTTTGTCGTCTATCAGATAGACAGTAAAGTCGCATGGCTGGAGGTCCCTGCAGAGATGATCATTCAGCATGACGTGGTCAGTTTACAGGTGGCAGAAACAATGGCTGTTCAGGCACTGCGAAAAACGGCCCATGCTACGATCGCCATGAGTATTACCGGGCATCTTGGGCCCGCGGCGCCGGAAGGACTTGATGGTGTCGCGTGGCTTGGATTTGCTGGTGCTGGAATGGCGGTGAGTTCAAAGCAATTTCTCCTGGAGGTTGACGCACTGCAGAGCGAGCCGGACAAACGATCGCTCTTTGTGCGCCATGAACGGCAGAAGGCTGCGGTTGTGAAGTCTTTGGCTTTTCTTTGCCACCGGCTTGCAGAACAGGGCCGAGTCCGTTTGACTTCCTGACTTATGAGGGGTGCACGGCGATTGAGGGTGCAGAACAACTCTGCATCGGCCGCATGGCAAGTGGACATTGGTTACCCGGAGTCAAATCTATGTCAGCGGACTGGCTCAACTACCATCATCTGTTGTACTTTTGGACGGTCGTGCGTGAAGGCAGCATTTCGAAGGCCTGCGATAAATTGTCGCTGGCGCAACCAACGATTAGCGGGCAGCTGCGAAAGTTGGAACAGACGCTGGGCGGCAAGCTGTTCGATCGTGCGGGCCGTGAACTGGTGATGACAGAACTCGGGCAGATGGTGTATCGGTATGCGGAAGAAATTTTTACCACCGGCAATGAGCTGATGGATGCCGTGCGGGGGCGTCCGACCGGAAGGCCTCTGCGACTTGTCGTGGGAATACCGGGCGTCATTTCGAAGACAGTGGTCTATAAACTGCTGAGTCCGGTTTTGGACATGTCGGAGAAGATCCATCTTGTATGTCGGGAGGCGTCGCAGTCCGAACTGCTGCAGATGCTGGTATCCCACGAGCTGGACGTGGTGCTGTCGGATGTTCCGGCTGGCTCGCTTTTGCAAGTGCGAGCTTTTAACCATTCTCTTGGAACTTCTCCCGTAGGTTGGTTTGGAACGGCCGCGTTAGTGCAGCAATGCCGCGAATCTTTTCCTCAGTGCATGCAGTCGATGCCTTGCCTGTTGCCGGCGGAGTCTACAACACTTCGGCGGTCTGTTGATCACTGGTGCTATGAAAACAGCTTGAGTCTGAATTCGATTGGAGAGTTCGATGACACCGCGTTGATGAAGGTGTTCGCGAGTGCTGGCCGCGGACTGATTCCGCTTCCGATGGTCGTTGAAAAAGAAGTGCGTGAGCAGATGGGGCTTTATTTGCTGGGCGTGATTTCTGGAGCAACGGAAGATTTTTATGCGATCTCGGTGGAACGCAAAATCAGTCATCCGGGAGTCGCGATGTTCTCTGAAGTGGCCCGACGTCAGCTATATGGCGATACCAAAGTTACCGAGGTTGCTCCACTGGACACCGACAGTGGATTCATTGATGACCGCTTTCTGTGACCGCGACCGATGAAATTAGACTCAGTCGATGCCTTTGAGGAGTTGTCTATGTTCCGCGTGATTCCATTTCTGTGCTGTGTGTTGCTTTGGGGCTGTTCCGAAAAGCCGGCAGGTTCGTCGGTCGAGAAAACTCAGGCAAGCCCTGTTCAGGCAACGGCGAAACTGGCGTTGAACTGGTATCCGGAAGTGGAACATGGAGGCTTCATTGCCGCGAATACTCTGGACCTGTTCAAAGCAGAAAACATTGAAGTGGAAATCATTCCTGGTGGGCCAGGAGCACCACAGGCGATAATTGCTGAACTGGCAGCCGAGCGAATTGAATTCGCGGTGTCCGATGCGGACAACGTTGTCAAAGCACGATCCGCCGGACTGCCCATTGTCGCCTTGATGGCACCACTTCAGAATTCGCCTCGTTGTATCATGGTGCATGAAGCCTCGGGCATTACCAGTTTGGAACAGCTCACGAATGTGGAACTCGCGATCAGTGATAGTCGACCTTTTGCGTTGTGGATGAAGAAGAAGCTTCCGCTGACCAACGTGAAGATGGTTCCTTTTAACGGGCTTGTGGGAGAATTCCTTCTGAAGCCTGATTTTGCCCAGCAGGGATATGTTTTCAGCGAGCCCTTTGTAGCGAAAGAAAAAGGCGGAGACCCTCGAGTTTTGCTGGTCTCAGACATTGGATTCAATCCCTACGCCAGCGTTTTGATCACCACGGAGAAAGTCATTCAGGAACAGCCTGAGCTAGTGCGCTCGGTAGTAACAGCGAGTGTGAAAGGTTGGCAGGAGTATCTCGCTGCCCCCGTCGCAACCAATGCAGCCATTCACGAGATGAATAAAGACATGAGCATTGCGGCGTTGGAATTTGGTGCAAAGGAGATGGCGGCTCTGTGCAAACCGGCCGAAGGAATCGCTTTTTGCGGGATGGAAAAGGATCGCTGGGACGTGCTTGTGAAACAAATTGAGGAGATTGAAGATATCCCCGCTGGCTCCGTAAAATCGGATGAATGTTTCACCACCCGGTTTCTACAGCCGTAAGGCTCTGCAACGCTCAGGTGCCGTGACCCAACATTTTTGCGGCTTCGATCCTGTCGACTTGCGCTTGCGATGCGGGTTTTAGACGGAAGCCGTTATCCTCGAGGATGGCACTGTTTGTGGACGGCCTTGAGTCTGCTGTGTTCGACATGGGTATAGATCTGTGTGGTGCGAATACTGGAGTGTCCCAGCATTTCCTGCAGTGCTCGAATGTCTGCCCCGCCAGCCAACAGGTGAGTTGCAAAACTATGTCGGAGCGTGTGTGGGCTGACGTCCTGCGCACAGCCGACTCGACCTGCATAACGTTGAACCAGTGCCCAGACCGTTTCACGATTGACGGGCCGTCCGCTTCGCGTCAGAAACAACCAGCCAGGATCAGTTCCGGCAACAGAGACGAGGTCGGTTCGTTCAATCTCGAGGTATTTCTGAATCGCCTCTGAAGCTGTTGGGTTTAGCGACACAAGTCTTTGTTTGTTGCCTTTTCCCGTACAAAGGCAGTAGTTCTCCGCCAGATGAATGTCCTGTTGCTTCATGTTGACAACTTCGGATACGCGGCATCCCGTAGCGTACATCACGGCCAACAGCGCGCGGTCTCGTCGATAGTAGCGATCGACGGAACCTTCCGGTGCCGCCAGAAGTGCATCGACCATATCGGGACTTAGAACTTTGGGAAGGCGTTCCCAAAGTTTTGGAGAACTCACAAGATCGACAGTACTTTCCGCAACAATTCCTTCCAGCATCAGGTAGCGGAAGAACATTCTGACCGCGACCAAATTCCGTCCGATACTGCTGGACGCGAGGTTGAGCGACTGCAGAAATTCAAGAAACGAAGTGATCGTCGGGACACCGATATCGTGCACCCCAGCCCGCGCATGTTCACGATTCCACAGAAAGAATCGGTCCAAATCTCGCCGATAGGCATCAATGGTGTTCTTGGCCATCCCGCATTCTGCATCGAGATAGCTTAAGAATCCGTTTTGCCATGTGCCTGGATCATGGAAGGAGGCCACTGCAAAAGTGCGGCCTTCAGGAGGACGTTTGCGGCGAGTCATCGGTGCATCCGTCAAAAAAAGATCTCCGCAACGTTCAGAGGGGGTTGAACGATGACGGCGACAGCTGGAAACCGTTCGAAAACGTTTTCCGTTTCAAACGAGGGTCAGCAGAATCGTCTACCAGCCAAGGATATCGGCTCAAATGGGTCAAGAGCGAGCCAAATTTCACTGCCGGACAGCTTAGGAGTTTTGCGACAGCAGGGAGATATGGTCAAACTGACCGTGTCGAGTTCCCGAATGTCTCTACGTGAAGCCCCGTTACACACTGAGCAATCAAAACGCTGACTTACGCGCAATCGTCAGTTCTCAAACGACAGAGATATCTGCCAATTCAATTCAGCTCCGAGGTGATCGAGTTTGCAGATATGGAACTAGACGGGTGAAGCTTCTTCGGATGTTGCTTTTGAGAATCTTGGTCGCCTCAAATGCAAACAGACGCGGCGAAGAGAAGTGCCGCCTACCATCGCGTGGAAGAAGAACGCTGTGCTGAATTTTCGAGACTGTATTGAGGCTTTGAATTGTGTCACGGGATTTTTACACCTTGGATGAACTGGTTCAGACTCTGGGACGAGACCGCCGGCAAGTTGAGAAATTGATTAATCGCGGAATCATTCCTGGCCGGCGAATCGGCGGGGAATGGAGATTTAACGAGATTGAAGTTACTCATTGGCTCGAACAGGACCTGCGTGGACTTGATGATCAGGGTCTCGCGCAACTTGAGCAGTCTCAGCAATCCTCTGAACTGAACGAGTTGTCACCAATTGAAGCGTTGCTTCAGGTTGAAACCTGCGAAGTTCCGCTGGACGCCGGCACTCGCCCCGCCGTTTTGCAGGCGTTACTTGAAGTCGCTGGTCGGACGTGGCACGTCTGGGATCCGGCGTCAGTATTAAAGGCAGTCAAAGAACGCGAAGATGTGATGTCGACTGCCTTTGAGAATGGAGTGGCAATTCCACATCCAAGAAATCCATTACCTGAAGCCCTCGGACAGTCAGTCATTGCCTTTGGCCGAACTCTATCGGGGATTCCATTTGGTGCACCTCGTCGGCAACTTACAGACCTATTCTTTCTGGTGCTGGCCAGAGATGCCGCCACTCACCTGCAGATCCTTGCACGTCTGGGGCGAATTCTGAATCGAAGCGGCTTTGTGGATCAGCTGCGAAACACTGAAACGGCAAGGGCGGCTTACGACCTGCTGCTAGAAGCGGACCGCCAGGTGGGCAGTTAGAAATTCAGGAATTCTATGCGGTGGAATTAGCCAGCAGAAGGTTTGGAGGATTTCCTGTGCCTTCCAATCGATCCAGCGGATGCAGGGTATTTCACAGACAGTAACAGTCCGCAAAATACTGTTGGCCTTCAAAGATGCCAATCTATTTCGGGAGTGCCTTCGCTATACGCCCGGCAGCCTCTTGAACCTTTTCGAAATAAACGCATGGCGAAACTTGAGCGCAGCTGGGCTCCAAGTTTTTTTCATCCAGCGTCACAAAAATCTGCCGGTAGCGGCTTTTCCGGCTCTTCACGGAATCAGATTCAGTAATCGTTCTTGTTGCCGAACGTAAGTTTCTTCCACTAAACCACCAACACAGAAGAATTTGCCAGCCACGCTAGTGGACCTGTCGCTGCAGAGGAGGTGGAATCGTTTCGGTGAGTGTCGCATATTGACCGGCGAGGCATCAGGCAGACTTACCTCGCCGTAAACTTCTCAAAGTTCTGCGGCAACAATCAGCGAGTCGGTTTTCGTCAGCTGATTGTGCGGCGATGATGCATGGCCAAGGGCAACTGGGTTAAGCGCTGAACAATGTCATGGCGCAGAAGCAGGCGCGCAAAAAAAAGAGGTCACCAATTGCTTGGTGACCTCTAATATAAACAGATTGAGTTGTGAGCTGAGTTTTGACGCGAATCGTTTTAATTGATGATCAGCAGATCCGAAGATCTGTGATGGATATCCTTAGAAAGGAGGTGATCCAGCCGCAGGTTCCCCTACGGCTACCTTGTTACGACTTAGTCCCAATCACGAAGTTTGCCCTAGGCACCTGCCTCCTTACGGTTAGCACAGCGACTTCAGG
>QWOO01000313.1 GCA_003669615.1 Planctomycetota bacterium | reverse complement strand
CCATAAACACAGTCCTGACAAGCACTTACAGCTTCCCCAAAGGCTGTGGCCGATATTGACCCGTTTTCGCGAACCGCCGTATAGTTCGCTGTCATGCAACATTCTCGAACAACAGACTCGCCTTCTCGGCAATTTCTGGCAGTTCGCAGATGGAGCCCTTTCCGATCTGTGTCATCCCTTCAATTCTCACGGACTGTCTCCGGAGTCAGTCGTACCTTCCGCCCAGTTGATCGGCAACACGGTTTACGCCTGAGTCGAAACGCAGTCCACCCCGTCACGCTCCTCTCCCTCAAAACCTCTGACATGCTCGAACTCGATCGAGATGCCTCAGCGATTGCTGCGATTCTGCACCTGCAGGTTCAAGGCTCATCCTGAGTCCAATGGCGATTGAATGATTCATCGGTCCATTCTGACTCGCATCGCATTCATCATTGGCGCAACGTTGTTGCTGTCATTGAGTGCACGTGCGCAGTCGCCGAATGATGCCGCACCTGTCTCATCGCCAGTGTCCTCATTGACAGACGACATCGAAGCCATCGTCCAGATCGGCGGCGAATTCGAAGAAACAGTGCAGTCTGAATCGACTCAGGTGCATTTGATTGTGGGCCGTGCCAGCATCACTCAGGGCCGAATCAAAGTCACCGGTTCCAAACTGGCCGTCTTTGTTTCTCCCGCTGAGGGAAGTTTTGAAGTGGCGGTCTACGGCGAAGAATTGACGATTCGCACGGCCGACGGACAACATCCCGTGGCCTCTCGCGCGTTTCGACTGCAGACGTTGTCGGCCCCTGTGTTCAAAGTCGCCAATCCGGCGGTCGCGGCCACCAGTGATAATCCGCTGCTTCGCAAAGCCATCCAGCAACTTTATCCGGACGCGGCGGTGCAAACCAGAACCGTCAGCATGCCGACCGCTCAGGATTCCTTCGCTCCTCCGCTTCCATCGCTCGCCCCGGTCAGAGCCGATCGTCCGGCGCGACGCGTGCAGATTCGACCTCGGTCAAATGATCCGCTGCAGTTTGAATCGTCGACGTCCAAAGACACGATTCCGGAAGAACGCATCAACATCATTTCCGGCGGCGTGAACGTGCTGATTGAAGGCATCGACCTGGGCGTTCAGGGGCAGGAAATCTCACCTGGCATCATCGACCTGTCTGCCGATCGAGTCGTCATCTGGACGCAGGCCGGCGAAGACGAATCGCTCGAGGCTGGAAATCTGGTCGTTCAGGCGGCCGATTCGCGATTTCAGGTTTATCTCGAAGGCAACATTGTCATTCGACAGAACAAGAACACAATCCACGCCAGTCACGCCTTCTTCGACGCGGCCAGTGATCGGGCTCTGATGCTCAATGCCGAGCTGCGAGCGTTTGTGCCGGAGCTGGGTGAAAAGGGTGCCGAGTTTCGAGTTCGCGGCGAACGAATGCGGCAGACGTCCGAAAGTCGCTTCCACGCTCAGAACGCATGGGTCACTACAAGTCCGTACGGAAAGCCGGGCTATCGAATTCAGGCCAGTGATATCTTCGTCGAACCAGGTCCGTCCGCGTTTACCGGCATCGATCCACTCACCGGACAGCAGGTGATGGGTCAGTCAATGTGGGTCACCAGCGTGAATAACCAGTTTCTGGTGGGCGACACACCGATCTTCTATCTTCCGAAGATCAGTGGCCCGGCTGAAGATCCTGGTGTTCCGATTCGCAGCGCGACGGTCACTCAGGATCGAATTTTCGGTCTGCAGGTTAACACCGTGTGGGACCTGAACAAACTGCTGGGACTTCCCAAACAGCCCGGAACAAAGCTGGATCTGCTGGCCGACTATCGCACAAAACGAGGCCCCGGGATCGGTGCTCGCGCCGAATATCAGGGGGAGAACTCTTACGGCGACTATCTGGGCAACGGCACGCTCTACTATCAGTATGACAAGGGCAAAGACAATCTGGGCCTCGACCGCCGCAGCCTGGAACCGCAACATGAATCTCGCGGTGAAGCCACCTGGCGTCATCGTCAGGAGCTGTCGAATGGTGCGATGCTGTTCGGAGAAATCGGATATCTCTCGGACCGCAACTATCTCGAACAGTACCACGAGAATCGTTTCGATTCTGATAAGGACGTGGAAACTCTGATTGGTATTCGTAAAGATTCGGGCGCGTTCTCCGGCTCCCTGTGGGGACGCACTGATCTCAGCGGTTTCGAAGCCAACACTCAGTGGTTACCACGCGCTGATGCTTACAGCTTTTCGCAGCCTCTGTTTGATGGCCTGCTGTACTGGAATATGCATTCCAGTGTAGGCTATGCCAACATGAAACAGATGGACCAGCCGACCGATGTGACGGATCCGTTCACGGTCAATGGTCTGCCCTATATGACGGATGCCTCGGGCGTGGTCGCTATGACCCGTCACGAGCTCGATATGCCGTTCAACGTTGGTCCAGTCAACTTTGAACCGTTTATCATGGGCGAAGCGGCGTACTGGGAGGACGGAATTGGCAATCAGCAGGTGGATCGTTACCTGATGAACGCGGGTATGCGAGCTCGACTTTCGGCGACTCGCATCTTCCCGTTCATCCGCAGCGACGTTTTCAATCTCAACGGGCTGGCTCATAAGCATGACACCATGCTCGAGTACTCCCTGACAAATTCGTCACGCAGCATCAATGAGATTCCTCAGTACAATGAGATCGACGAAAACTCTCAGGAACGATTTCGAACTCGTTATCCTCTGCAGGTGTACTCGGGCATTCTTCCAACAGAATTCAATCCTCGAAACTATGCCATCCGCACCGGAGCCGGGCTGTGGGCCAGTGCTCCGTACCATGAACTTGCGGACGATCTTCAGGCGTTCCGACTTGGGTTCCGGGATCGCCTGCAGACGAAGGTGGGCCCTCCGAATGCACCACGCATTCGTGACTGGATGGTCTGGGAATACGGAGCGACTCTGTTTCCAAAGGCCGACCGCGACAATTTCGGAGAAGACGTGGGCCTGCTGTTCGGGCACTATCGATGGAACGTCAGTGACCGAACCAGTTTGCTGACTGATTCGTCCTGGGACCTGTTCGATCATGCACAGAATATTTGGAGCGTCGGCATTCTGAGTCAGCGAAGTCTGCGTGGCAGCGTCTATCTGGGCTACCGCGATGTTACGGCCACCGACTATTTCCAGAGCCAGACGATTATCGGAAGTTACAGTTATCAGATGAGTCCTAAATGGATCTCGACGGCGTCGTACGCGTACGACGTGGCTGCCGGGGAATCGCGAGGATCGTCAGTCACCGTATCACGTGTGGGGCTCGACTGGATTCTGCATTTCGGCCTGGGTCTGGACTTCAGCAAAGGCAACGTCGGCGTAGGTCTGTCGCTCGAGCCTCGCTTTGGACCACCTTCCGCAACCAACCTCGGCTACCTGATGGGCCTGCAACGATAGCCGGCACTGCATATGATTTCGGCAGCGCAGCGCCACGTTGCCCCCTCTCCCCCGAATTTTTGCGGAGCGAGCGGGTGTTGTTAGAAGGCAGGATAGACGCAAAAAATTGGGGGAGAGGGTTGGGGTGAGGCGGAATTTTTAGTACGCCGCCCTTCACGAAAGCCCCTGTATCCGACCTGGCAGCTACCTTTTCCCCCGAAGGGGAAAAAGGGAAAAGTTCACGCGGTCATTTATGTCAATAAGAGATCATGTGGACAGCGCCATGTTCGCGTTCCACTCAGCGATACAGTGACGCTTTGTCCGCGATTTTATCTGTGTTCTCTGTGCTATCCGTGGTCAAAAAACAAATTGAAATTTCACCACAGATAGCACAGATGAATCGCAGTTTATGGGACCATCGCATGTCCCATTCGATCACTCACAGTCCACATTGCCGTTCAGCCCCGAAAAGAAAGGCCACATCGCCGGCTTCCCCGCGAGATGCCTGATATTTAAGGCTGCGTCTTTTCATGAGGGATCAGATCGGTATACTCAAGAACCCTGCATAAGGCTTCACAGCCGACTCACTGCTATTTCTTTCTCGGAGCAGAATATGGAACCAGCCAGTCACAACGTCAGCCGTCGCACGTTTGTCCGCACTGCCGCAGTCGCCTCCTCTTTGGCACTGCTGCCAACTCGCCTGCTGAACGCGGGCCTGTTCCTTGGACCATCAAAGTCCAGTGCCGCAGAGACGGCCGTCGGTGAGTTTTATGCAACGTTAAGCGACGACCAGAAACAGACGCTTTGCTTTCCATTCGAACATGAACTGCGACATCGCATCAGTGCAAACTGGCATGTCACCAAACCGACGCTCGGCGAAACGTTTTACACTTCATCGCAGCGAGAAATGATCGGCCGAATCGTCAAAGGTTTGTGCAGTGAAGAGGGATATGAACGAGTCACTCGTCAGATGGACGAAGATGCCGGCGGGCTTCACGAATTCAGCGTGGCGATGTTCGGCGAACCGGGCCAGAATCAATTCGAATTCATGCTGACCGGACGACATCTGACACTCCGGGCCGACGGGGACAGCGTTGATAAGGCGGCATTCGGTGGTCCGATTATTTACGGACACGATCAGGTCGAAAAAGATGCCTCACAGAATATTTACTTCTACCAGACTCAGCAGACCGATGCTGTGTTCAAGTCGCTGACTCCGGAGCAGTCTTCTAAAGCTCTGCTGGAAAAAGCCCCGGCTGAAACTGCGGTGCAGATCCAGGGCGAAGGCGGTAAGTTCGCCGGTATTCAAGTGTCTGAACTGCAGGCCGATCAAAAATAGCTCGTGGAAAAAACGCTCAGCGTTCTCCTGGCTCCTTATCGCAAAGAGGATATCGACGAAGTCATGCAGATCCTGAAGGAAACGGGCGGCGTCGATCAGCTGCACATGGCCTTCTATCAGCAGGAAGATATCGGCGGCGACAAGACCTGGGATATCTGGCGAGTTGAAGGTCCATCGTTCGTCTGGCACTATCGAGGTGCGCCGCACGTGCATGCGTATATCAATATCGGACATGCAAAGAAGGTCTAACTGGATCTGTCTTGATTATTGGGTTGGTCATTCCCGCACAGAACCCGAACAAGAATCCGGTTCATTCCCGCCTCTCAGCTTGGTTGTCGGCCTGTCGCCTAAATGTCTGGGCAATCTGCACAAGATGAGAGTTGATTTAGGGCTCAGCGATGTCTGGAACGGGGGAAGTTCGGGTTTCTGTCGAGAAATGAGGCGTGGGATGTCCCTTACGAGGGATTGAGTGAAACGGGAAGTTTCGTTAGATAGCACACTTCGTTCCGTCCTGTTGGTTTGCACAGCCCTGTTGAATCTGGCCACCCGCCAGATCTCGGCCCTGGAGTCCTTTATGTCTGACAAATTTCTGCGTCACCTGCGGCCTGCGATCTGCGTTATCGCGGCACTGACTGTTTCTTCCGCGATGGCTCAGGACATCCAGAAGATCCCCGCGCAGGAAGCGCAGATGCAGATCATTCGGCAGGTGCCGATCGCAGCCGAAGTGGCCGGCGCGCTGGTGGAAGTCAATCCGACAGAAGAAGGCGTGTTCGTCAAAAAGGGCGACCTGCTGATCAAGCTGAATGACTCGGTGATTCTGGCGGAAGTCGAGCGGGCTCGTAAGCAGGCGGCACTCGTCACAGAAATCGAATTCGCCGAAGTCGCCCTGGAAACTGCCCTGGAAAATCAAAAGCAAAAGCAGGAAGCCAACAAGAAGCGTGCCGGTGCATTCACGCCCAGTGAAATGCGTCAGGTGGATTTGGAAGTTCGCAAAGGCGAAGCTCAGCTATCCAAGGCTAAAGAAGACAAAGTTCTGCATGAACTCGATCTGAAGACCAAAGAGGCTCAGCTGAATCAGTACACCGTATACGCACCGTTTGATGGTTTCGTCACCAAGGTTCTGAAGTACGCTGGCCAGAACGTGCGACCCGGTGATCCGGTGTTGACGCTGACTGACATGTCGGAGCTACGAGCGTCTCTGAAGATACACTACAAATATCGCGACCAGTTGTTTGTCGGCGATGAGGTAGAAATTCGCATCAACACGCAGGCCCAGGCCGCTCCAGCCCCGCAACAGGCGGCAGGCGAGCAGGCGGAATCTGATCTCGGCAACATCTTTGGTGGTGACGACAAACCACCTGCCGGTAAAGGTGGTCCACGTGCGGATGCGGAAGCGTTCGCGGATGAACCCGTCGTGGCTGCAGGCAGTGGGGAAGTCTTTGTGGGCAAAATCACCGTGATAGATCCGAAAGTCGAACCCGATTCGTCTCAGGCGTTGATGATTCGCCTGGGCGTCACAGTACCCAATTCGCAGGACGAATATGGTCGATTCATGTTGCAGGAAGGCATGCCCGTTAAAGCAGTCGTGCTGGCAAAGAAGCGGAAATAGTCCTGGCGTACTTCGCGACTGTGCGGCTTCGATCCGGCTAAAGTGAGCTGCCTGAAATGAGATGGGCTGAAATATGAGTTCCGGCAATATGGTCGCTTCAAATCAGCGACCGATTCCACTGCGAAAGCGAGCTGACCTGGTCGTCGCGAAAATCGACTACCTGGGCGTCGGCTATCAGGTCATTAAAGACCCGGTGGCTCTGAAGTACCATCGCCTGCAGATGGAACAGTATCGAATTCTGGAACTGCTGGACGGAAAAAGAAGTCTGGAAACAGTTCGGGAAGATTTGAAGGCCGAGTTCCCAACGCTGCAGATTACTCTAAGCGATATCCAGCAGCTGATTACCGATCTGCACAAGAAGGGTCTGGTCGTCAGTGATCGAGCCGGTCAGGGTCCGGCGGTGGTACGCGAACGCCGGAAGACTCGCAAAGAGAAAGTCAAACAGACTCTGATGAGTCTGCTGTCACTTCGACTTCCGGGCTGGGACCCGGAAATTACTTTGCACAGAATGCATCCGTTCGTCAGCTGGATCTTCCATCCGGTTGCGGTGACGATCTGCATGATATTCGTGGTCTCTTCGTGGCTGGTTCTGGCGGCTAATCTCGACGAGTTCCACGGTCGGCTGCCCGAGTTTCAAAGCTTCTTCGGCTGGCCGAATTTGATTTATCTCTGGGCGACTCTGGGCATTGCCAAGATCATCCACGAATTCGGCCACGGACTCAGTTGTACTCACTACGGCGGCGAGTGCCATGAGATGGGCGTGATGATGCTCGTCTTCAGCCCGTGTCTGTACTGTGACGTGACAGATTCGTGGATGCTGAAAAATAAATGGCATCGCATCATCATTGGTGCGGCCGGGATGTACATTGAAATCATTTTGTCAGCCGCTGCAATCTATGTCTGGTGGCTGACGAAACCGGGACTGCTTCATCACCTGGCGTTAAACACGTTCTTCGTGACTACGATTACCACGGTTATCTTCAATGCCAATCCGCTGATGCGGTTCGACGGTTATTACATGATGAGCGACTTCCTGGAGATCCCAAATCTCCGCCAGAAGTCGGAGAAACTGCTGAAGGAAGCGTTCTCCTGGTACTGTCTGGGCATTGAGTCTCGTCCAGACCCGTTCATGCCGGAAACCGGCAAGGCCTGGTTCGTGACCTATGCGATTGCCGCATGGTGTTACCGCTGGGTCGTTTTGGTTTCGATCAGCATGTTCCTTTACACTGTTCTAAAGCCGTACGACCTGCAAAGCCTCGGTGTCACGATGCTGGTCTTTTCGATGTCCGGCATTTTCTTCGCGATGTTTCGAAGTATCTATCAAATTATTGCAACACCTCGGATGGAACCCATGAGCAAGACTAAGATGGCAATCTCCGGGGTCGTATTTTGCGGATTGATTTGGGCGGCATTCAGCACTCCGATTCCCTGGTATCACGAAGCACCGTGTATCCTGGAGCCTCGCGGCGTTGTCAACGTTCCCGCCCCGATCGGTGGCCAGATCGTGCTGCCCGCCGATTATCGATCCTACTACGAATCGCTTGCGGCGTTTGAAAAAAACATTCGCGAAGTCATGCGGCCGAAGGCTGATTCGACAGATGCGTCCGTACTGCTGATCGATCCGGCCACTTTAAGTCTGCTGCAGGGAATGCCGACGCCCGACGAGTACTCTCGTATTCCCATCAATGGCGAGCGAGTCGACAAGGGAACCGTGCTGGCCATTCTGGAACAGCCGGACGACTATCGCCGTCGCGACGAACTGTTCAGCCGCACGGCCGAACTTTACCTGCGATCACTCGAGATCGAACGGTATGACCAGATCTCCTACGTCAAAGGTGCGACCGACGCTCTGGCTCAGGCTTTGAATCTGCAGGAGACAATTCGCGAACTGGTGAAGCTGAATGTGCAGCGTGTTGTGCGAGCCCCTTCGGCTGGTATGCTTGTGGCCGCCAAACGAGTTGCCGAGCAACCAGCCAGCGCCATTGATCCGATGAAACTGAAAACATGGAACGGAACACCGCTGGATCCGGAAAACGCAGGTTGCCGACTGGAGCCTGGTCAGGAACTTGTCAGCATCGCCCCGTCCGACAGACTTCAGGCCGTCCTCTACATCGATCAGGGTGACCGCGATGATCTCAACGGAGAAATGAACGTCGAACTGAAACTGGACCACCTGGCGGATATCACCTGGGTCACAAAAGTGACGCAGGTGTCTCTAAAAGGCGAGGTCATGGCCCCTGAAGCACTCACCACTCGCTTCCAGGGACCGCTCGCCACCAAACCGGGCGATCAGGGTCAGGAGCAGCTGGCCAGCACGGCTTATCGAGCCATCGCGGAACTGCATTTTGACGTGCCGGAGAGCCAGCCGGATGCGGTACTGATGAAGCCAGGCATGCGAGGAAACGCGCGCTTCATCATTTCCCACCGCACCGCCGCCTACTGGCTGTGGCGCTACATCTGCGAAACATTCCGCTTCCGCGTTTAGTTCGCCACACTCAATCGCCACTTCAGCCACGAATACACAGTCTTGCCAATCTGCTGATAGCCGTGCGTGTTCGGATGCACGGCGTTATTGTCGGGATAGCCATCGACAGTATCCAGATTCAGTTCTGTCGGTATCAAGGTGATGTGCTCAGCTTCACGCATCGCAAAATGAGTGAGCTGGCGTTCGACCAGGCGATGCTGAATCTGCCGCCAGCCCCAGCGAGGATAGCGGTCCTGATAGTTGGCAACAAACGCTTCATCCCGAGCATTGCCGGGCGTGGTCAGGCAAATTCCAATCTCCGCCGCAGGCACTGTTCTTCGCAATTCTGTCAGCAGAGTTTCCGCCTGCTGGAACATGCCATCAATCTGACTGTCCAGTTGCTTCGAATCATTCGGATTGAATCCAAAACAGTCGTTGATACCCAGCTTGATGACAACAAAATCAGGTCGCTCGCCACCGCAGCGTTCGTCGAAGTAACGCTGCATGTCCAGCACCGGT
>QWOO01000006.1 GCA_003669615.1 Planctomycetota bacterium | reverse complement strand
GTGAAAAGGTGTGAGCCCACGGTCGGCCTGCGAACAGTCTCGACTTGTGAACGTCGACTTCTTCCGTGCATACCTGCTCCATCCGCCCACTGCACGGCATCAACAAAGGGCCGCTGGCAAGCTTGCAATCGTCGCCGGCCTGAGTATTGATGAACGCGAGGCGACAATGCTTTTGAGCAACTACTCGGATGATCTCACAAAAATCGAATTGATGTGGAAAGGATTCAACTGGACTGGTGGTGTCACGGCCGAGATTCGCACCATCGATGTTGCAAATGATTTTTCTGATGTGCGGACGGAAGTGGTGGATGGTGAGAAAGCTCTAATCCGATTCATGCTGAAGGCACCGGCTAATCGCCAGTCACCTCGTGATGGCTTCGGCCAGATTCGCCGTGTGCAGGAACGCATAATCAAAGAATTCCCCCATTGCTACCCCGGCGCAGATTACGACCTCCCGGCCAGAGAGGATACGACCGACAAAGTTCACCTGAGCGAATCCGGTGCAAAGAAAGCGGCCCAGCTCTCGGCGGACGCACTGAATTCAGATTTCTTCACCGCTGCAGTGCCATTGCAAGGGAGATAGTCTGCCGCGAATCAGGGAAGCACGTATAGTCGCACAACAAATAGATCACCGTGCGCGTTAACGGTCGGTCTGACGAGTGCAACTAGACGCAACACGTTACAGCCACGGGCGTGTCGGACCGGAGCCGAAAACTGGATGACGCAAAATGGGTCGGCCTATGCCACCGAGGCGGGAAAGAACGCTCCGCGAATCCACGCGATCTTGTCCGCAATTGCGGCGGGACTCTTTTTGGCAGAGATCAAGGGCTGCGGCTGAAATGATCAGCGAGTTGTAGACATCCGGCGAAACGAAATGACCGGCCAGACAGCGTTATTTTGGACCGCAGGCAATCCAGAGACCGATTGTGACAGACGCCAGGAGTAGACCGAATCCCATCGCACTCCAGAAACTCAGGCCGAATCGGTCGGCGAAGGCCAGCGGGACAAAAAACGGGAGTCCCAGAGGCACGAGAATGAGTGTCTCTCTAGCCATCTGCGAAAGACTCTTCAAGTCATGATCCTTCACCCACGCCGCGGCGAACGCAAGGATGCTGACGAGAGGTAACGTGAGCAGAATCGCTCCCATTCGGGGCGAGCGACTCGATAACTCCGAAACCGCCGCGATGATGATCGCGGGAATGACGATTCGAAGAATCAGAGACATCATATTCTGCTCGCGGTGAAGAGTAAGGGACTTTGTTCCGAGGATTGAGCCTCGGAACACAACACACCAGAGGTTTCCGCGTCCACAACTCTGGAGGCAGGAGCCTCCGTCCAGTGCGTTCCAGGGCTGGAGCCCTGGAACGAGAATAGAAGATTACTTGTGGTCGTGAGCTTCTTCTTTGAATTCACCGGTATACGGTGTTCCTTCAATTTCTGCCGTCATCGTTCCGGCGTATTCCTGCACGATCCCCAGTTTTTCGTGCTTGCCTACAAAACGTGATGACAAGCCATCTGTTTCACCTTCCAGAGGCACGGGTAACAGGTCGGCCTGAAGTTCTGGGTCACCGATGCTCAACAGGATCTTTTCTGTCTTGATCGGTGAGGGGGATTTTTCGTCGCTGCCAAGAACGTAGACCGTTGCTTCCTGCTTATCGTGGCTGACTGTGAATTCAACGTGATACTTGCCTCCACCCCAGTCAGCCAAAGTGCCGTCATGTGGTCCGGCTCCGTGGCCATGCCCGTGCTTTCCTTCGCCTTCACCATGTTCATGACCGTGTTCGGCTGCAGCCGTTGCCGAAGGCGTGGTCTGTACCACGGCATCAGGTGCAGTGCCGTCCTGGCATCCGGTTGCCAGCCCAAGAACAAAGGTCGCAAGAAACGCGGTTGCGAGATTACAAAACTTCTTCATTGTTAAAACTCCATCACGGGGGAAATTGTTCAAAGCGCTCAGGTCAGAACGGAACTGTTCGCAACACCGGACACACGCCGATGTGATCATTCATCATTGTCCAAACTCATCTACTGAATCCTGCTGCTTTGCGATCTTGACGGCATCCTGCCCACTGAATTTCCAGAACAGACCTGGATGAATCAGAAATTCACAGAATGTCGATGTCACCAGGCCACCCAGAATTACTGTTGCCACAGGATACAGAATCTCACGGCCCGGTTCCTGACCGCCCAGAACGAGCGGCACAAGTCCGATCCCGGCTGTCAGCGCCGTCATCAGTACGGGAGCCAGTCGCTCCAAACTTCCACGCACCACCATCTCCTTCGTAAAGTCTTCACCTTCTTCTTTCATCAGATGGAAGTAGTGCGTCACGAGCAGAATGCCGTTTCGCACAGCAATGCCGCCCAGAGAAATAAATCCGACGAGACTGGCGACGGTCAATGACTGCCCGGTCAATACCAGCGCCATCACTCCTCCGATGAACGCCGTTGGGAGAGCATTCAGGATCTGCAGAACCACACGAACTGACGGAAACAAAACCATCAGCACCACGAACATGCCGACAACTGAAACCCCGGCCAGTACGGTAATAGTTCGCGTCGCACTTTGCTGGCTTTCAAACTGGCCTCCGTATTCGACAAAGTATCCTTCCGGCAGCACTACCTGACTGTTGACGCGCTGCTGAATCTCGGCCACCGCGCTCGCCAGGTCTCTGTCCTGAGTGTTGCAGCGAATCACGATACGACGGCGAGCGTTTTCGCGGTTGATCGAATTCGGGCCGCTGCCTTCACCGATGTCCGCCAGTTCACGCAATTCGATTTGCCCGCGGTCGTTTGGCAGGTCGATTCGCAGTCGTCCAAGATTGGCGTAGTCGGTTCGGTAGTTTTCTTCCAGTCGCACCAACAGGTCAAATCTTCGTTGGCCCTCCAGAACCTGCGACACAACTTCGCCCTGCAACGCGGTCTGAAGAATCTGAGCCACATAGGCACGCGTGAGTCCATAAAACGCAAGATCATCGGACCGCAGTTGAATATGCAGTTCCTCAGTCTGGCGAACGGCTTCCACGATCGGCGGCGTCACACCCGGCACAGACTGCAATGTACTCTTCACCTGTTCAGAGAGTTGTTGCAGCGTGTCCAGATCATCGCCATGAATCTTGATGGCAATCTGGGCATAGACACCGGAAACCATGTGACTGATCAGGTGCGCAAGCGGTTGCTCAACTTCAATGTCAACGCCAGGCGCTTCTTCGCCCAACTCGTCCAGCAGCTTCTTGAGGATCTCTTCACGCTGACCTCGAATGTCCGGATTCATGCTGAGAATGTATTCGCCCGTGTTGACCGGTGATGCGTGCTCGTCCATTTCTGCTCGGCCTGTCCGTCGTACAAAGTTCAGAATGGCTCCGTTGGGATTCTTTTCCGACTTCTGCATCTGTCGCAGCTTCTGGTCAATGATGCCGGAAACCTGATTCGACGCATCCAGTGATGACCCCGGTGGCAATGTCAGATTGATCTGAACGCTGCCTTCATCAAACTGCGGCAGAAAGTTGCGACCAAGTTGTGAGAGTTCCCAGCCCGCGTATCCGACGGTCAACCATGTGATGGCCATCAGAAACAGCGGATGAGCGATGCTGAACCGAATGAGGAAACCGGCTGCCCACTTGAATCCCCGCAGCAACAGGCCATCGCGTTCAGCGTGTGTCGCCCGCGACTGTGGCAACAGATAAAAAGACAAGACAGGAGTGACGGTAAGGGAGACCACGAGCGAGGCAAGGATCGACACGATATAGGCGACTCCCAGCGGCGCAAACAATCGTCCTTCAACTCCCGAGAGAGCAAACAGCGGTAGAAAGACGAGAATCACCACTGCCGTTCCAAACACGATGGCACTGCGAATTTCTTTGCTGGCTTCGTAAACCACTGTCATTGCCGATTTTTGATTCTCGATTTTCGATTGTTCCGAAGCGGCAGCTCCGTTCAATCGACAATCCTCAATCGCCACTCGCCAATTCCTCAGCCGTCGAAAGATATTTTCCACGTCCACAATGGCATCATCGACGAGTTCACCCATTGCAACGGCGATGCCTCCGAGCGTCATCACGTTGATTGAAAGGTGTGTCCCGCTGACGAAGCCCCAGAGCCGAAATACGAGCGCCGTAATGACGAGAGACAAGGGAATTGCAGTGAGTGTGATAAACGTCGTTCGAAAGTTGAGCAGAAACAGAAACAAGATGATGACGACCAGCACGGCTCCAATGACCAATGCTTCACCGACATTGAAAATACCACGATCGATGAAGTTCTTCAGCCGAAACAGTTCAGAGTTGATCACGATATCCGCGGGCAGTGACGCTTCGGCCTCCTGAAAAGCCTGCGCCAGGCTGTCCGTCAACGAACGTGTATCGACATGGGGTTGCTTCACAACGGTGAAGACAACACCTGGCAGTCCATTGACGCTTCCATCACCACGTTTGAATTGTCCTCCCTCAACGATTTGAGCCACCTGTCCGAGCAGAATCGATCGATCCTCATGCACCTTGATCGGTACCTGCCGCAGATCGATCAGGACTCGGTGAACGTCGGGGCCAAGCCGTCCAAGGATTCGAATTGGCCGTTCTGATTCCCCCTGCACGGCGAATCCACCGCTGGTATTGATGTTGCTTTCTTTGAGAGCCTGTTCAGCCTCTTGCAATGTGATTCCATATTCCAGCAGCGCCGTCGGGTCAATCAAAACCTGGTATTGCTTCTTGTCGCCGCCCAGCAGAAACACTTCAGCGACGCCGGTGACTTTCAGGATGCGTGGTCTCACGATCCAGTCGGCGGTGGTGCGCAGGGCCATCTGGCGATTGGCGGCTGTGGGGAATTCGACGTCATAAGTTTTTCCGGCGATTGTGATGTTGGCTCGGCGATCGGTCTCGGTCGTATTCAGGTCGTCTTGTCTTTCCGGTTCGTGCCATTTCAGCTTTTCCACTGCCACGGACTCCCATGTCGACACGCGATGGCGGTCTACTGGACGCCAGACTTGAAGCGGCTTGGCGGCGGATTTACCGGCGACAAGTTCCGCCATCAGATCGGTTCGCTCAATGGGAAACAGATCACCTCCACGCGGGCCTTGTTGGCGGTAAAGCCCGGCAACAACAATCTGCCCCATGATTGACGCCGGGGGAGTCATTTGCGGAAGGATGCCTTCTGGCAAAACGCTGCCCAGAATTGTCAATCGTTCCTGAACAGTTTGGCGGGCCGCACGAATCTCAGTGTTCCAGTCGAATTCGATGTAGATGACATTCAACCCGGCCGTCGACTGACTGCGCACAGCCTGAACGCCGCTGGCCCCCAGAAGTGCGATTTCTATCGGCTGCGTGACAAGAGTTTCGACTTCCTCGGTCGCCAGCCCGGGGCATTCCGTGATGATGATGACTCGTGGACGGTCGAGATCTGGAAACACATCGATCGGCATTTGAGTCGCAAGGTAAGACCCATAGACCATGATGGCGATGCTGATGATCAGCACCAACATGCGATAACGAAGTGCAAAGCGAATTATAGAGTTGAGCATTTTTGATTGGCGATTGTTGATTTTTGATTTGTGGGGCGAGAACAGCGATGTGTCACGGATCGCGATTCGCTGAATTCTTGATTGCTGACTGAGCGGTTTTCTGCGATGCAACCATGATGGCAGTGAGTTCGTTGGCTTCAGTGAGAAGTGATTCGACCAGCGGCTTCTTTAGTAATTCACCGTCGATGATCAGTTCCATCCATGAACGGCACTCGTCCGTCGCTTTAAATCATCCTCATTCATTCTCGCCCCCTTGCCTCAATCAAAAATCCAAAATCGCCAATCAAAAATCAATGTGCAGCATGCACCGTGCCGTCGGCATGAACATGAACGTCAGCGAGAATTCCGCTCGCGGCCTGAGCTTTCATGACACGATTGAGCGACGCCGCGGCACTCTGTGCGAGATACAGTCCCGGCTTCACGCTGCCATCGTTGGCGAGTACGATCTGCAGTCGCTCTTCATGCAGAACATGCACTGGCAAGCGATTAAACAAGTCTCCATTCTGCTGGAAGACATACGCTTCAGGACCTTCACGAACCAAGGCGGCCGCTGGCACCACAATGACGTCCCTGAGTTCCTCAACGGGCACATGCAGTCTGACTCGCTGCCCCGGTTGGAACCGCCAGACGACGAATGTCTTGTCATCCTGGACATAAGATCGGGACTGATTTGTCAGTGGAGTGAAGAAGTCGAAAGTGCGACTGGAAGAGTCAATGGAATTCGAAAGATGCCGAATTTGAAACGTCTGATCGAGCGTCGGCCAGTGCGATGCATCATCCTCGGCAAACTCCATTTCAATCGGCCATCCCTGCTGAGCCGCCTGCTCCAGATACGTGGCCTCTCGTTTGAAGGCATGTCCTTCGATATAGAGCGAGCTATGGTCTGCCAGAACAGAGAGTAATTGCCCTGCCTGTACCTGGGTTCCAAGATCGACCTGCAGATCCTGAACTTCATAAGCAATTGAGTCTGGTGCGTCTTCTTTAAGCGACGCAGGTTCGTCCGAATTTATCGGCGGCGTTGACTGCGCTTGCGTCAACAACTGAACCGACCGTGCTGGAGGAGCGACGACATCAATCGACGCGATGAACCGCCCTTCCTGAATCTCCCCGATCTGTTCAGGATTAAGTCCCCGCGTCAGCAGGTCCTGACGATATCCTTCAATCGCCGCCTGTTGCCGCTTCAATTGCTGTTCATGTTCAATCAGCTTGGCCTGCGAAAGCCCACCATTTGCCGCAAGCGGACGGAGACGTTCGAGTTGCTCGTTGATCAACTCCGTTTCGCGAACGGCTCGGAACAACTCCGACTGCGTGTTCTGCAGGTATTCGCTGATCAATCGCAGCGTAAACAAACGATCGCCGGGACGGACCGTATCACCGGGGAACGCGTGGACCTGCGTTACGACACCAACGGCCGGCGAGGTGACTCCTCGATCAGACAATCCGGGGCGATCGACGACTTCTCCCGGAACAAGGATCTTGCGCCAGAAGGACTGCGGCTTCACTGGCTTCGAAACCAGTTTCAGATTCCGGCGAGCCTGCTGACTCATTTTCAGCACTTTGGGTTCTTGAGTCGGCGCCGGACTGGTCTTCTCGTTAGAGGCCACAGGTGCTGATGCGCGAAACATGGATTTCAGGCGATCCTGATTCCGAATTGCGGCCCAGCCAAGACCGACGACCACGGAACACAACACAACCCATCGAAGCGAACGGGGCAGACGAGACATAAATCACCAGAGTCACTGGAGCCAGAAAGTAAGCCATAGAAAATGCCGACGTTACGCGGGCACTCAGGCTGCACTCGAAGTTGGAAATCGTCCTGCAGGAAACGGCCGTCGGCCGCAGCGAAGACGAAACGAGTGGAATCTGCCGTTCTATAGGCGCAGCATGTGCGGCAAAACGTCCGACGGCGCAAAAATGCTGCCTTCCGGAGGCCCGGTTTCACTGTACGCGACAAACTGCGTGAGAAGCGAATCTGCTACCCGCCCGAAATCTGAATCGATCGTTAATACGCGGTCGGCAGCAGGCAATTCTACCCGTGCAACAGCGGCAGTCAGTATCTCACAACCAACGTATAGAGCACTCTCGTCATGATCGGGCAATGGAACGTTCGGCGTCGGCGATTCCTCATGATGATCATGCCGGTGTGTATGGTGATGCTGATGACCATGATCATGAGAAGAACGCGAACGGCCCGTCAGATGAATGTGAGGACGCGTCCCATGGTCGGCCGCGTTTGACAAACTTTCACGCGCGTGACAATGCGAGACTGCAACTCCTCGAAGCAGCAATTGGACAATTGCAAAAAATACGATCGTCGCACGCATAAGACCATTCCGAATAAGCACTCAGCAATCCTAGGCAAAAATACGCAGGACGACAAGTTTCTTTTGATGATTCAAAGATCCACCGTGTTGAAACCGTCGCGCTTTGACTTTCGACAGTTGGAAGATCAGAAGAGCTGTTATCGAATTGTTCAAACACGGCGCGATATTTGAAAATGTCAGTCCGCCAACCGGAATGTGGCCTGTTCTTGTGCTTCTTCTGGCGTCGGTGACGCCCACATAACACACGACACCGCGTAAAGAGTTGATTGCCCACCAGTTCCGGTCACATCGTACGTTACTGCGCAGAAGACTTTGCCGCTTTTCCAGTGTTTTATGCGGTTTTCGTGGTCTGAAATAGTTCAGAGAAAGAACGAAAACACATGGTTGCTGGTGTGGCCACACCCGCTCAAGAGGGCAGCTCGTTGACAATGTAAACAAGCTTCTCACTGGCCACCGCATCCGCGCAACCACTGGCCGCTGGCTGGAGGTGAACCAATGACTTCCACGTCAATCTGGAAGTGATCCGCAGAACAATGACTTCCACCAAAAAACAAAAGCCGCCCATTGCTGGACGGCTTTCGCTGCGTTTTCCGATCTGCGAACAGACCAGACTCCCAACGAGGGATTTCGTTACGCTGTGCCCTCATCTGGAGCGTGATGCAGCTCGAGAATCGTCACATGCGTTGTTGATTGGGTGACGGGTGCCACTTTCGGGCCTGTGCAGATTGCGAACACGCCTTCGAAGGCTGCATTCTGAGTGCCGCGAGTGATGACTGGCTTCAGATATCGCTTCTGAGGATTCGCAATCTCGAGCACCGTCAAAGTGCTGTCGGAAGTGTCGGAGATTGAAACAGACGTTCCTTCGAGGTCTGAGTAAGCGTCGGCACTGCCATCGTCAGATGAAGCCTGCATCTTCACGGTCGTAACCGCACCAGTGGTAATCGCCGCAGCGCTAACCAGTAGAGTGACGGCCTGATAACCGAGCATGTCGATGCTGGTCATGTTTGTGACATCAGTCGTTGCCGCACTGATTGCTCCATTGAGCCGCAGGAACTTGGCGTTCTTGGATAGATTCATTATGGAAATCCTTTCGAGGATTGATTGAGAGAAAAACCGTCAGCATTAAGCCGATGTGATGCCAGACAACACGCTGAACCATGACGGTCGCAGCAGTGCCACGTCAGCTCGCAGATAAACGCGGATGAACTTCATCAACTGCGTTGCCGCGTTCCAGTCGTCGGTTCCATCGTTGACAGTGCCACTGTCCAGAATCTGGATTTGCACGCCGCTGGTACGCATCCCGAATGCCAACGACGGAAAATGTCCGATGATGGCAGACGATTCCGCACCGCCGCCGCCTTCCGTCTTTGGAAGAGCAGTCGTTGCATACTGCTTCATCAATGCGACCATTGGTGGTGCCATCAGTGGCTGATATGTGGTATCGGCCAACGAAGCCCAGTTCGTCATATCGCGAGGGTTCTGAATCCAGGACAATTC
>QWOO01000209.1 GCA_003669615.1 Planctomycetota bacterium | reverse complement strand
TGACCGACCTGGAGTCGGCACGCGACACGCTTCGCGATATCGTGCGACGAATCAATATAGAGAGCAAACGAATGTTTCTCGAATCGTTCGAGACCATTCGTGGTTACTTCCGTGAGCTGTTCCGGAAACTGTTCGGCGGTGGCGAAGCCGACCTGATTCTGGAAGACCCGGAAGATGTTTTGGAATGCTCAATCGATGTCGTGGCCCGCCCGCCCGGCAAAGAACTCCGCAGCATTTCTTTGCTGAGCGGTGGCGAAAGAACGCTGACTGCAGTGGCGCTCTTGCTGTCCATCTTCAAAAGTCGAACGAGTCCGTTCTGTATTCTGGACGAAGTGGATGCGGCCCTGGACGACGCGAACATTGGACGATTCGTCAACGTTCTGCGTGAGTTTCAGCAGAATACGCAGTTCATCATGATCACTCACCGTAAGCCAACTATGGCAGTGACTGACGTCCTTTATGGCGTCACCATGGAAGAGTCCGGGATCTCTCGCCGTTTGTCGCTGCGATTTGAGGATGTCGATGAACACGGCAACTTCATTGCAGCTGCGAAGAAGAGCAAAGCGGCTTAGTCGCATGGTTTTCGGTTTTCAGTTTTCGGTTTGCGTCAATCGCTGCCCTTTTGCGATTTCTGAAAACTGAACACTGAACACCCGCCGTGTTCCATCGCTACTGCGATTCCTGAAAACCGAACACCGAACACTGAAAACCCGTCGTGTTCCATGGTTAACCGCTCCAGCCGTCGCACGGGTTCTTCCAGGCAGTTAATGCAGGTCTGTCAAACATCCTAAAGTCGTTCCCATCGAAACGACGAACATAAAGCAGGCGATTGTCATCCGGTTGTGGCGGTAAACACACTCAGTGTGATTACCAGGGTAGGCCAGGAAGCACAATTGGTGTAATCGCCAGGGGGGTAATTCAGCGTCTGACCGTAACGGAAGGGATGTCCGGAAAAGGTCGCTGCACGTCTTGATCGATATGCAGAGTGAATTGCTTCCCAGTGCCTTGTGCAAGGCACGGGATTGCGCCGCACGCAATCCAAAGAACGACCCCTGTTATTGTTCTGGACCCGCGTTTAGTTTCGACTGTAACAACAGCGAGTTTCCTTCCGGAAATTCACCAGAAACAAAACATCCAGACGATGGCGATCCGGATTCCTAGGACGGGAATCGGGATGGTGCAGAATTGATTGGAGAGCCCGCCCATGAAGACGATCTTCACTACTGGTCAGGTAGCAAAGATCTGTAAAGTTGCCCCTCGTACTGTCTCAAAGTGGTTCGATTCCGGACGACTTCGAGGCTATCGAATTCCAGGCTCACAAGATAGACGCATTCCACGCGAACATCTTATCCGGTTCCTAAAGGAACACGGAATGCCGCTCGGCGAGCTGGAAGACGAAGCAATGGGCAAAATTTTGCTTGTTGGTTCAGATCTGACAACTCGATCGAGTTTGAATGAGATGATTTCCAACGACGACTTTAAGATCGAAATTGCTGCCAGTGGCTTTGAAGCTGGAATCCAGGCAGAGTCTATTCACCCCGATTGCGTCGTGGTGGACTTTGTTATGGGACGAGAAGAAGCTTTGATGATTGCTCAGAACCTTCGGAGAAACACAGAGTTCACCGATACCGTTCTGATTGGTCTTCTGAGCGACGACGATAACGCATCCGGCTTCGACCGTTCGGTGTTTAACGAAACCTTCCGAAAACCATTCGACGCAGCTCTGCTCGCCGAACGTATTCGTACTCTCGTTAATCGTCGAAAGCAGTTGGCCTGAGAAACCAACAAGAGGCCTCGGCGATCTGACCACGTCGAGAAAACACACCATCGAACAGTCCTTTGAGATTGTTCGATGGTTTTTTTATGCGCCGAAATCAAATCTTTGGATCTCACTTTTTCAGCAAGCTGAGCCTTGTCCGTCCCGGCGGCAACTTGACATTGGTTGGAGCCCCGTGGGCGCCAAAGCTTTGGACTGGTCCACTTTCCTGAAGAAGCTGAATTCGCCGCCGGTGGGGGATAGCTTCCAGCGGTCACGGCCAAGAATATTCCAATTCGGCTCGTGCTCCTTCTCATGTTTCGCGTGATTAAACGAATCATCGAACAGGTCATCGGCTGCACGTCATTCAGGCTCTGTTTCAGTGGTATCGCACGAAAATCCTCGGCCTGGATTCGAATTGGAAGGCTCATCGTCGAAAGCAGGACAACGACAATTCTTATTGCAGACACTATGAAATTCTGTCCTGAGCGTGCTTTCAAGGGTCGAGCATGTCTTCGGTCGATTGCGTTCTCGAATGCGTTGCTCGCCTCTATAACAAAGTACTGATCACTTTCCCGTGATCAGAAGCCGGGGCAATAGCACCGAACTCAGTACGGAACTCATGAGCCGGGTCGAGGCCAAGGCCGGTCAGAAGTGTGGCGAACAGATCGGGGACGGTCACTTTATCACCAGCGATTTCGAGGCCCGTTTCGTTGGTCTGACCCACAACCACTCCGCCTTTGATAGCCCCACCGCCGAGGACGACGGGTGTCACGTTCGGGAAGTGGTCACGGCCGTTGTCGGAATTGATCTGCGGAGTCCGACCGAATTCGCCCATCCACACGACGAGTGTTTCGTTCCACAATCCGCTGGATTGCAAATCATCCAGCAGCGCGCTCCAGGGAGCGTCAATCTGGCCACAAAGTTCAGCGACGGAGTTGAAGTTGTCCGCATGCGTGTCCCAGCCATCGTGCTGGATTTCGACGAAGCGCACGCCGGATTCCAGAAGGCGTCGAGCAAGCAAACAGCGTCGTCCGAATTCGCCGTCGCCATATCGCGAGCGATCGGATTCGGAAGAGTTGTCGACGTCGAGCGCTTTCACAAACGGAGTCGTCATCATTCTCTCGATGCGCTGCAGTGTGGCTCGACGACGGTCGAGGCCGGAACCCAGATGGCTTTCATCGAACTTCGTGCTGAATTCTTCAAGGAACTTCATTGATCGACGCTGGCGTCGAAGGCCAGCGATCAACTGCACTGCGGCCGCTGGATCTTCGACGGAGAAGGGAGCGTGGTCCGAGCCCATGTAGGCAGGTCCAAGTCCCTTGCCGCCCACAGAAACGAAGAGTGGAAAATCGGCTGCGGGGCTTTCATGTGACACGATTGATCCGAGCGTCGGTCTGGGAAACGCCTGAATCAGAGGATAGCCCGTGTGCATGATATACTGGCCTCGATCATGATCGGCTTCAGGAGACGAAAGATTGCGGATGAGACTGAGTCGATCCATCCTTTTGGCGATCTCCGGGAAGTTCGATGCGATCTCGATACCCGGAACATTTGTCGCGATGGATGTCGTCGGACCGCCGGTTGCTTTGCCGGGCTTTGGGTCAAACGTTTCCATCTGACTGGGGCCTCCGCCCATCCACAGGACAACGCACCGCTTGACAGCGCCGGTGGGTTCAGCGGCGAACAGCGAGTCGCAGGCATGCTTCATCGCGAACGCGAAAACACCGCCAAGGGAATGGCCGAGGAACCGACGTCGGGATTGGTGAAATTGCATGGAAGGTATTCCGGATGGGGATGGTTAAGATCCCGTCGGCGGAGCGACGGGGGTAGCGTACACCCGTCGCTCCGCCGACGGGATTGCCGCACAACTCAGGAAAGTTCAGTTAATGATTGAACGCAAACTCGCTTGAATGCAGCAGCACGAAGCTGACTTCGTCGAGCGAACGTCCTGAACACTTTTCAAGCTCTTCCGACGTCGGTTGTCAACCGAGGAATCGCACGAATAATTCGTCCACCGATTTCCCTGGGGATTTGACAGGATCGACGAGTCGCGCCATCAGGCCCTGAACCGTTTCCCGATACTCCCACGTCGAACTGTAGTCAGCATTGAGGTCCTCGCCGAGAAATGCTCGCACAAGTTCATCGCGTTCATTGGGCTTCGCAGTTTGACCTGTCGCAGCGCACATGGATTCATGCCACTGCTCCGGTGTCAGCGGCTTGATTGTTCGCACGGCGAAAAGTTGCTGCCGCGTGTGGTCGTTCTTAGACGCCGATGATTCTCGCTGGTAAGCCTGCGAATTGCAGATCAGACGAATCATGTGCCGCATATCAAACTTCGAAGCACGCACTTCATCAGCCAGAGCTTCCAGCAACGCCGGTACCGAAGCCGGATTCGAGGCATTCACGTCATCCACCGGATGCACGATGCCTCGGCCGAGAAAGTGGTACCACAGTCGATTCGAAACATTGCGTGCGAATGGGCGGCTGCGAGTCAGGAATAGTGCAAACTCAGCACGCCACTGAGTCGTCTTTGGCTCCGCTCCGGTAAGAAAACGCGGGCGTTCGTCGCCACTGCCGATGTCTCTCACGACGTCAACAAGCCGGACATTGCTGGCCGATACGTCCTGGCGTTCAGTCGCCTCGAAGAAACGATTCATCCGTTTGAAGTCTACCTGAGTCCACCGGTCAAACGGATGATCATGGCAGCGAGCACAGTCCAGACGGACTCCGAGAAATGCTCGCGATACTTTCACCACCGGTTCTTCCGGATACCGCAACAGAAAATTGACCGGGCCGTCAAACGCAGATTCACCAGTGCTCGTCAGCAACTCTTCGACGATCTGATCGTAAGGACGATTCGTGCGAAACTGCTCATGCAGCCATTGAGCCAGCGTATCACGGTCCGCATTGTTGTCTTCATAACCGAAGAGTTGTGTGGTCCAGAGGTCTCCCCAGAACTTTGGGAACTCAGATGACTCCAGCAACCGCTCGATCACTGCCGAGCGGTCAGGACTGGCGAGGAACGCCGACCGTTCTTCCATCGTGGGAATTCGGCCGATAAGATCCAAACTGATTCGTCGCAGGAATTGTTCGTCACTGCAAATTGGCGATGGCTGAATGTTCGTTTCGGACCATGCCGATTTCAAAATCGCATCAACCTTCGTTTCAGCAGTTTCCCCGGAATAGGCGATCGCTGGAAAGAGGGTTGCGAGAATAGTGATGAGCTGTCGCATGGACGTATATCCTTGACCCACAATGCGGAACTGAACGGACGAATCATGAAAACGTCCGAGCACAAAGAGTCCCCGTAGTCGGATTCGTGAGAATTCTGGAGTCGGCTGGATTTCAGGCGAGGAGTGACGGACGAGCTTCGCGAGCCGTTTGTAGCACTCTACGACTCTGCGGGTGCGGGGTGTTCGCAATGCGCTGATCAAAAATCGGTCTTCGACAACTGCTCTTCCAGATCTGCGGCTTCTTCGAGAATGCCATTGATCTCTTCTCCGGCCCAGTCGAACAGCTTCAAGCCCTCGGCCGCTTCTTCAAAATGCGCGTCGAACCAGAGTTGCATGCCATCGACATCCGGCCGTCGCGCGGAGCGTTCCACCAGGTCGTCCAGAATCAGCTTGCCGGTCAGAGTTTTCATGGCAGACGTCAGTTTCTTGTCGGCCAGCTTCGATGCGAATTCATCGATCGTGCGACCGCGTCGCCGGACTTCGCGGAACTCGCGAAAGAAATCTTCGCACATTGACTTCAGGTCTTCTGGCGATTCACTGGTGATCGTGTATTTGCCATCGTCGCCCTTCGTGACAATCTGGCCAAGCCATTCGCGAGCGGCGTCATCGGCGGTAATCGGTGAATAGTCCATTTCGCGAACAACGATCATCAGAGCCAATTCCGACGACAGGTATCTCTTGAAGCGAACGTGAAGATCGTCTGACTCGTCAAGTCGATCGACCAGTTCCTTCAGAGGCCGCTCAAGCACAGATCGTTCCTGCTGAATCGCGTTGAAGCGAGTCAGTTCGGCTTCAATCTCATTCAGTTGTTCGCTTTCAGGGTTCAGGATCAACCCCGCGGGCGCATCATTCGTCGCCTCTTCCAGCATGTAGAAATAGTCATCAAAATGCTCGTCGTTCGGCTCATCATCCTCGGTCAGATTTCTGCTGGCCAGAAAAACAGCGACCTTCGGATCAGCGAGCATCGTTTTCAAACTGCCGTGTCGCTCATCCGGATTAGCCAGATCTTTTGACCATGCGGCCAGTTCCTCTTCAAACCGTTTCAACATCGGCTGGAAGCGTTCGATGTTCTTTAGTCGGTCCTCAACTGCACTTCGACGAGCCGGTCGAATGACGAATCGATCGTCCTTGTTTCGCACAAGCAGTTCGGAGAAGACTTCGCTCAGATCTTCGATTCGTGGATGAAGGCGAGATCTCAGTTCGTTGATATAGACAAATGCTGGTGCGCCTTCATGGTTAAGAAATCGCTGCAGGATCTGAGCAGGTTCTGCTGACACCTCAAGATTCTCGGCGATCTCCCTCAACACAGGCCCGATGAGATTCACGTCGGTTTCAGCATCATTCACAGCGCTGACATACGCATCACATTCTGCCTGGAAGTCGGCGTTTACCGTCAACATCGCGCCTGTGGTTTTGAAGTGATCAGCCACAAACTGCTGCCACTGCGAAACTTCATCCTGCTCACTCGAAGCATTCTGAGCCTGCAAGGCCGCTCGATCAGCCATCACGATTTGACCGGTCGGTGTCTTCATCAGTTCGATGAACGTCTTCAGGTTTTCCTGATCCCCGACAACGATTCGGTCGGTTATCTCCTTGAGTTTTGCGGATGACTGAGCGGCCTCGCTGCTCACATCGACCGAAGTCGTGGCCGCTGGCGGACCAACCGACTCATCCGTTGATGCCGTTGCTTCGTCCGCTGTTCCCGTAGATGTCGCCGTTTGCGCAGCGAGTGGCTCCGTAAACTGCAGTTGAAACAATCCCAGACAAACCAGCGGACACAACAGGCCGCCCCAAACAAATCGCCGCATGACAGTGTCTCCCTGATGATCCCCTGAAACCAGACGTCGAATACGTTGAAACAGCGGCCCGCCAGTCGCAGACAGAGCCAGAATTGGCGAACCATCCCGAGCCGTCGTTGCGGCCAGCAGGGCGTTCGCCAGTTGAGTGACTCGAGCAGGTTGCTCGCTCGCCATCAGTGCGTCACAAGCCCATTCGGCCGATTCGTCAAAGCGACGCGCCGAAATCCACGCCAACGGATTGAACCAGTGCAGGGCAAGGATCATTCGAGCCGCCAAAGACTTCCAGAGATCCCCCCGCCGCAAGTGCGACAACTCATGGTGAAGTACGGCGATGCGTTCGTCTGATGACAGTTCACTCCACAAGCCAACCGGCACAACAATCTTGTGGCCAGCAGGAGTCCAGCAGATCAGCGGCCCAACAATCGGATGGACATCCAAAGCGACGCAGCGATCCAGATTGAGCTCCAGCGACAAGTCCTGAAGTTCCTTCGCCCAACTTCGCCTCGCCGGGCGAGCCTTCAAAAGCGAAATGTTCAAAATGACGTAGTTCGCGAGCCCAAATCCCACAAGTCCCAGAGTACCGCAGACCCACACGACAGCAAGCCATTCCGTCCATCGAACATTCGAGGCAGCCGACAACAATCTGTCTGCCGCAGGACTGGTGACTCCTGCCGACAACGGGCGTGAATGAACTTCAGGAAGTCCGGCTTCGCGCGGGGAAGTTGCCAGCTCAACATGCCTTGAGTGACGCGGCTTTGTTGAAGTGGCTCCCGCAAAAGCCAGGCTTGAAGAATCACTCTGTGCAGTCTGCTTGTCGACCGCGTGCGAATTGCGACCTTTCAATGAGCCAGAGATCAAGTTTTTCGCATCAGACGAGTTGATATCAGAGACTTCGTTTACAGCATCGACGGGAAGCACTGGCTTCTTCGTCTGGATGTGTCCCTGACCTGAATTCGAAGTGCGGGCCGAAAACAGCGGCTGTGAAGCCAGCCAATCGGGCGATTCGATCGTTAATGAAAAGGGGAAAAGCACAAGCCCCTGAAGCAGGACAGCTCCCCAGGCAAGGCGATACCAGCGAGGACTGGCCAGTGGATAAAACCGCGACAATAAGGCGACACAGCTTCCGCTGAACATCAACAGCACGGATGCTCGAAACAGCGATACAAACCAGTCGTTAGACATCGGTTAGTGTCCTCCCGCTTTGTTACCAGACCGTGAACGATCGCTGCTTTTCGTATCGCTGGCGGAAGCTTCGTGCCTGCGTTCAGCGTCGCGGATCAGCTTCTTTAATTCGGTCAGCTCATCCCGAGTCAAACTGTTACCCTGAACAAGGTGAGCGACCAGCGGAACAACCGAACCCTGCGCCACCCGTTCAACAAAGTGATCCAACTGTCGTTCTCTGACGGCATCCGGCTGCACAAGAGCCGCGTAATGTGTCGGCTGTTTGCCGATCTTGGTTTTCTCGGCCCAGCCTTTTTCCACCAGTCGATTGAGCCGAGTCTGCACGGTCGTGTATCCGAGATCCCGACCAATTCGATCATGGAATTCCGACAACGACAACGCCCCGTGTTCCCAGAGCACGCTGAGCAATTCCAGCTCGCCGCCAGTGGGATTTGTTTGTTCGTCCACAGTCTTTTTTCTCCCCCCAAAACACAGCGGCACTGACTTCAAAGTGCTCCGCTGCGTTCCGTCGGAATCGATCCGACACAGCACGCCGGATCGTCTTGATGATTAACGCCACGATCCTCCACGCGAACTTATGACAACTGTCATAAAGATTACGACAGCTGTAGTGAATGTCAACTGCAGAATTCTGAATTTGGGTACGGACGCTCGCAACACCCTCCGACGATTGACCTATGGAAGCCGTCTCCATTTTTTGCCAATTGGCAAAAGTCGTTGCTCTATGTCACGCGGCGGGAGCTTGAGTAACTCATCCGCCGATGAATCAGTCCGTGAGTTCGAAAAAGTTCAGCCATGTCTTTTGGTTCTTCGACTTACGTCAGGAATCATCAGAGTGTCGAAAAGTCGTCCGGAGACCAGACGCACTTGTGATTTCGTGATCAATGAATTCGTCGGATTCAGGACCACGGGAGTGGGATCAGTCTTCGGGGCCAGCTAATTCGTCTCAAGCTCCGCCAGTTGCCACGCGACAGATTCGCCTGCACGCAGCGGGATTAAAGCATCGTCGTCCACGTCGAACGATTCGGCGACCTGCCATGGCTTCTTCAACAAGGTGATCTGCTCAGTGTTGCGGGGCAATCCATAGAAGTCGGCACCGTGAAAACTGGCGAAGGGCTCAAGGCGATCCAGAGCATCGGCCTGATCGAAAACCTCCGCGTAGAGTTCAATGGCCGCGTGTGCGGTGTAGATGCCAGCGCAACCGCAGGCAGTTTCTTTGTCCCGGCGTGGATGAGGCGCGCTGTCAGTTCCCAGAAAAAAACTTGCGTCGCCGCCGGTGGCGGCCTCAACCAGCGCGAGCCGATGCGATTCCCTTTTCAGGACCGGTCGGCAATAGTGATGTGGCCGCAATCCGCCATCGAAGA
>QWOO01000184.1 GCA_003669615.1 Planctomycetota bacterium | reverse complement strand
TTGTTTGACTTTGTCGACGATAATCCTCAGGTGACATTTCTGCCATGCGATATCACCAACAACACGAATCTTCTGCGGAAGATTGATCGACTGGTTGCGGTGAATTCGGCCTTGCAGATCGATCTCACCGGACAGGTCTGCGCGGATTCTCTGGGGCATCGCATCTACTCGGGGATTGGCGGCCAGATGGACTTTATTCGCGGGGCCGCGATCTCTCGTGGTGGTCTTCCTATCATTGCACTTCCGTCAACAGCAGCGGGCGGACAGTATTCTCGGATCGTTGCAGAACTGGTGCCCGGAACAGGTGTCGTGACAACGCGCGGGCATGTCCACTGGGTCGTTACAGAGTACGGAGCGGTGAACCTGCATGGACTCTCGCTGCGTCAGCGTGGTGAGCAATTGATCGCCATCGCACATCCGGATTTTCGAGTTGAACTGCGGAAGCAACTTTCCGCGATACGGCACTATTCACTGGGTTAATCAGTGCGCGGCCACAATTGAGGCAATGCGGTGAGCAACGTGGGCCGCAAACAGCCGGTTTCAATTGTGACCGTCTACAAGGGGAATACAGCCATGACGATGGATCAGCCAAATCTCTTGAAGATGCTTTGCGCAACACGCTTTGCTGAGGGGCTTTCGCATGAGCATTTAGCGTGCTTGTGCCGAGCTGGACGATTGGTCAGGCTATCGCCCAATCAACTGCTGTTTCGAGAAGGAGACACGGAGGACGAAGTATTCGTGATATCTTCCGGACATGTTCGTCTGGCGATGAATATTCCGGGGCGTGGAGATGTGCCCTTTTTAACTGCCGGCCCCGGTGATCTTGTGGGATGGTCCGGCCTGATCTCCGATGGGCGAATGACGGCGACCGCGACCACAGTTGACGAGACGACGCTTATTGCATTGTCAGGAAAACGACTTCAGGAACTCTGCAATTGCGAAAAAGATCTGGGCTACGTCCTGCTTCGACGAGTCGCGCAGGTTCTTTCGCAAAGGCTGCTGTCGACTCGGCTGCAGATGCTGGATCTTTTTGAGAAGGAGCAAACACAAAAGGTATCGTGAATCATCAAATCAGCGTCTCCTTTTGTCATCGCGGAACATTACGCACGTTAAAGCAAGAGCTAAAAATGTCTGACACAGTCCAATCTCACCGCGAGCCCCTGTTCATGCTCGCCGAGGGTCTCGATACGCTCATCAGGGCTTTGGCGGAAGATGGCTTTCAAGTCGTGGGGCCAACCATTGATCAACAGGCGATTGTCTATGGTGAAATCAAGGCGACCAGCGACCTCCCACGAGGCTGGACGGATCTTCAGGAAGCCGGTACGTATCGTCTGCAGCGTCGAGAAGATGAAGCGTACTTTGGTTACGTCGTCGGTTCTCATTCGTGGAAGAAGTATCTATTTCCGCCCGTAACTCTGGTGGCTTCAGCGGACCTGGGGGAAAACGGCTGGCGGATGCAAACGCCGGAACCAGATCCGGTCAAGTATGCATTTCTGGGAGTTCGGGCCTGCGAACTGGCGGCCATCCGCATTCAGGATCAGGTCTTTCTGGGAGGCCCGTTTGTCGATCCCACTTATGAAGCTCGCCGATCGAGAGCGTTCATTGTGGCAGTGAATTGTACTCAGGCTGCGCCAACCTGCTTCTGCACCTCTATGAATACAGGTCCTCGTTGCGACAGTGACTTTGATCTGGCTCTGACGGAAACCTCGAGCGGATTTCTGATTGAGATTGGAACAGATGCGGGGCAGGTGATCGCTGCCCTTCTGCCTGTGCGTCCGGCGAATTCAACCGAGATAGATCAGGCAGAAATCGCAAGGCAGCGGGCCGCAGATCAGATCACGCGACGATTGGATACCGACGGGCTCCGTGATCTTCTGATGAATAACCTGCGACATCCCCACTGGGAAGAGATTGCTCAGCGATGCCTGTCCTGCACAAACTGCACCATGGTTTGTCCGACCTGCTTTTGTTCGTCGGTCAGCGAAGTCCCGGATCTGACTGGTGAGCATGTGGACCGCGAGCGACATTGGGACTCGTGTTTCAATCTTGATTTCAGCAACATGAATGGAAGTCCGACGCGAAACAGCATTTCCAGTCGCTATCGACAATGGATGACTCATAAGCTGGCGACGTGGCACGATCAATTTGGTTCCTCGGGCTGTGTGGGCTGCGGCCGATGTATCACATGGTGCCCGGTGGGAATTGACCTGACCAGGGAAGTGGTCGCTCTCCGCGACACCACAGGAAACGATTTGTCGAGATTGTCCGACAGTAATGCTGAGAGTGCGGAGGCCAACCGATGACTTCTGCGATCACCGCACCGCGATTCGATCCGTGGCGGACTCATGCCGTCCGTGTGGCCAGGAAGACGCCCGAAGTTCCGGGCGTCTTCACGTGTGATTTGGCCATTCAGGAAGCGACAGTGGCGTCCACATATCGCTTTGCACCCGGACAGTTCAACATGCTGTATATCCCTGGGTTGGGGGAAATCGCGATATCGATTTGCGATGATCCGCAGTCAAGAGGCTCTGTCGCGCACACTATTCGAATCGCCGGCAATGTGACTCATGCTCTTTCCGAACTGGCGGTAGGTTCTACTCTTGGTCTTCGTGGTCCGTTTGGTGTCGGTTGGCCGATTGATGAATACCGCGGCCGAGATCTTGTGCTTGTGGCGGGTGGAATCGGTCTGGCACCGCTGCGCCCCCTCATTTGTCATCTTCTGGCCCATCGCCAGGAGTTTGGTGAAATTCATCTCATCATGGGGGCTCGAGAGCCCTCCGGCCTTTTGTATTCAGCAGAATACTCGGCGTGGCAAGACGGCGGCCTGAATGTTTATCCGACGGTTGATCGCGGAGACGACTCGTGGCCCGGACATATTGGCATGGTGACGGCAATTCTGGATCGTCTTCCGCTGTGTCGGCCAGCAGAGACGGTGATGATGAGCTGTGGTCCGGAGACCATGATGTGGTACGCCGCGCAGATTGCGATTGATCGAGGAGTTCGGCCCGAGTCCGTTTATGTTTCGCTTGAGCGGAATATGAATTGTGCGATCGGTCTCTGCGGTCACTGTCAATTTGGTCCGCAGTTTCTGTGCAAGGATGGCCCCATCTTCTCTTACAATCGAGTCGCTTCGATTATGAAAGTGGCGGACCTGTGAGTAAGCCGTTCTTCGCGTCAGAATCTGCAAGCTCAAACGACACGGCAACGACGACGCGTCGTCCACGTCCACGTCCACGTTTGGCCGTGTTCAAGTTTGCTTCGTGCGACGGGTGTCAGTTATCACTGCTGGATTGCGAAAACGAGCTGCTCGCCGTCGCAGAGGCTGTCGAGATTGCCTGGTTTCCCGAAGCCAGCAGCCGATTGCAGCCGGGCCCGTACGACATCGCTCTTGTCGAAGGCTCCATTACCACACCGCACGATGCACAGCGCATTCTCGAAGTGCGACGGAGTGCTCGAATTGTCGTGACCATCGGGGCCTGTGCAACGGCCGGAGGAATTCAGTCACTGAAGAACTGGGCGGATCATGAAGACTATCTGCGATGCGTTTACGCTCGACCAGAGTATATCTCCACGCTGGCCACTTCCACTCCAATCGCCGACCACATCAAGGTCGACTATGAGTTACGAGGTTGCCCGATCAGTCGGCATCAGTTGCTGGATGTGGTCGGAGCACTCGTGAAAGGACAGCGTCCTCGGCTGCCGTCTCATTCTGTCTGCCTCGACTGTAAACGCAAAGGGACCGTCTGTATCGAAGTCGCTCAGGGAATCCCATGTCTTGGTCCGGTGACGCACTCCGGTTGCGGTGCAATCTGTCCGACGTACGATCGAGGTTGCTACGGTTGCTTCGGTCCGGTCTCGCAATCCAATTGTCTCAGCCTGACGGATCGGTATCTTGCGATGGGGACATCAACCGAAACCTTGCTGCCTCTGCTGCGGAATTTCAATGCGGCAGCTCCGGAGTTTCGCGATGCGTCAAATCGAATTGAAGCAATGACGATACGGACAGAGACCAGCTCGGAGGCCCGTCATGAGTGAGAACCGCACGATTCGTGTCGAGGCGTTGACTCGTGTTGAGGGCGAAGGCGGACTGCATGTCAGGCTCAACGGCGATATCGTTGAGGATCTTCAACTGACGATCTACGAACCTCCACGATTCTTCGAGGGATTTCTGCGAGGTCGACCGCTGGAAGATGTTCCTGACATCACCGCCAGAATTTGTGGCATCTGTCCGGTGGCGTATCAGATGAGTGCTGTTCATGCCCTGGAACAGGCCCTGGGTGTAACGATCTCACCTGAGATTCGTCGCCTCCGCAGATTGCTGTACTGCGGTGAATGGATTGAAAGCCACGGACTGCATATGCATCTGCTGCAGGCTCCTGATTTCTTCAACGCGGCCAGTGGAATTGAACTGGCGGCAAAGTTTCCTCACGAGGTCACTCGGGGACTGAAACTCAAGAAGCTGGGGAATGATCTGCTGGAAGTCCTGGGTGGCCGCGCGATTCATCCCATCAACGTGGCGGTTGGAGGTTTCTACCGGGCTCCAAAGAAGGACGAACTGCAGAAGCTGATTCCCGCCTTTGAATGGGGACTGCAGGCCGCGATTGAGGCAACTCGCTGGGTCGCGGGTTTTGATTTTCCGGATTTCGAACGTCCGTATGAAATGATTTCGGTCAGTCACCCCGATGAGTACCCGATGAACGAAGGCCGAATCGTGTCTTCATCCGGACTGGCAATTGACGTCGCTCAGTACGAGCAGACATTTGCGGAGCATCATGTTGCCCATAGCACGGCTCTGCATTCACTGAAAGTTGCCGATCGTTCAAGCTATCACGTGGGGCCTCTGGCTCGGATTAATCTGAATCGCGACCGGCTATGTGAGACGGCTCTTCGCGTTGCGGATGAACTTGGTTTCAGCGCGCCTTGCCTGAATCCATTCAAAGCCATCATTGCACGCGGACTGGAGGTCATTCACGCCTTCGATGAAGCTCTGTCGATTCTGCGTGACTACCAGACGTTCAAACCTTCGCGAATTCCGTATGAGTACCGAGCAGGTGAAGGCTGCGCTGCGACGGAAGCTCCACGGGGATTGATCTATCATCGTTACGGGATCGATCATCAGGGGAAGATTGAGTTCGCAAAGATTGTCCCTCCGACTTCACAAAACCAGAGGCAAATCGAATTGGATTTGATGGCTTGGCTGCCTCGCGTTCTGAGTCCTGATGATCAACGAACAGCGGACGAATGTGAACGACTCATTCGCAGTTATGATCCATGCATCAGTTGTTCAACGCATTTTCTGAAACTGACGTGGGAACATCCGCGAGCGGTGATCGAGCATTCTCTATGAACACGCCGGAGAAGATACTGATTGTGGGCGTCGGAAGCGCTCACGGAGATGATCAGGCTGGCTGGCTGGTTGCCGATGAACTTGCGCGGCGGATTCCAAATGGCAGTTTCATCAGCGTACGCAAAGCAGGCGTTCCTCTGGATTTGTTGGATTGGCTGGAGAATGTCAATGTGCTGCACCTGATTGATGCGTATGACGTGGCTGGTTGCCTCGAGAACCTTCGCAGATTCCGTTGGCTCAATGGGCAAATGATCTGTCACTCTCACAATGCCCCGGAAGACTTATTGCTGAACCAGCAAACGGCCCGGAGTTCGCACGGTTTCTCTGTTCCTGATGTGTTGAGGCTGGCGGAGAAAACAGGCCTGCTGCCGGAGAGGATTGTCATCTGGGCGATCCCTGGTATCAACTTTCAACCACGCTCACGAATGAGCGAACAATGCCTGAACAACATCGGCAAGGCGGCAACGGAGATCGTGGCCGAGCTCAGTGTCGCGTATGCATGAAGAGTCACTTGTCCGATCATTACTGCATCAGGTAGAGGAACTGGCACGGCAGCATCACGCCACGGAGGTCGAAGACATTGAAGTGGAAATTGGTCCGCTGAGCGGCGTGGAATCGCTCCTGGTCCAGGAAGCATTTGAGCGACTCAAAGACGGCTGCAAATGGCCGAACTGCACATTAACAATAACTCCCGTGGGACTGATGGTGTTCTGCAATCAGTGTTCAGAAGAATCCGAGCTGTTCGATTTTCAATTTATTTGCACTCACTGTGGCTCAACTTCCCTGCGAATTCTCAGTGGAGATGCGTTTCGTCTTCTGAATGTAAGGATGCAGATTGAGAGTGCGGGGTGAAAGCTTCCGACGAATCCGCATTGGTGTGTTTCGCTCCGCTGCACACACCCTACATAAAATTAACAAATTGGCCAGCCGTAGGTGATAGCGTGTTGAGTTTGTGCATGTAGCCTTCAGAAAATGGTATCCGATATGACTGTTCAAACAATCTCCGTCAACCAGGATGTGCTTGCCGCGAAAAAGCAGCGAGCTACGGAGCAACGTGAACGCTTTACAGCACAGGGGACATTCGTCGTGAATCTCGTTTCGTCACCGGGGGCTGGCAAGACGTCTCTTTTGCAGGCGACGGCGAAGCATTGGGCCGGGCGTTTTCAAACTGGCGTTTTGGTGGGCGATCTGGCCACGGACCGCGACGCCGAACGACTGCGACCGTGGTTTCCGGTCGAACAACTGACGACCGGCGGCGCGTGCCATCTGGAGCTTTCTCTCGTGCAGCAGGGGCTCAGTCGACTTCCGCAACAGCCTTACGAATTCCTGTTCATCGAGAACATCGGCAACCTTGTTTGCCCTGCGTCCCATGATCTGGGGGAGCATCTTCGAGTTGTGGTTCTCAGCACAACGGAAGGCGACGACAAGCCGGGCAAGTATCCGAAAATGTTTCGCACAAGTCAGTTGATGGTGATTAGTAAGTGTGACCTCCTGCCTTATGTCCCGTTCAAGGTTGATGCAGCGATTAAAGATGCACGTCTCATTCAGCCCGACATGTTCAGTATTCAGACCTCGGCAGTTCACGATGAAGGGCTGAATGACTGGTGTCTGTTTCTGGAGAACGCTCGGACCGAAATGCTGTCGTCGCGTGACTCTGCAGCCGCTCGAAATATCACAGCAGAGTTGCCGAGTGAATTGCGATGAGCAATCTTCTGACTTCTCTGACTGAGACTCACCGTTTGGCCACAAACCTTGTTGCTGTGAAGTTCTTGCTGCAGGGACGAGTCCAGGGAATTGGAGTTCGTCCGGCAGTCGCTCGAGCCGCGATTCGTCTGAACCTCAATGGCTCGGCGTGTAACACGACCGATGGCGTCAAGGTGATACTCGAAGGTCGAGATTCGAACATTGCCCGGTTTGAGGAAACACTTCGCGAGGAGCTATCTCCGCAGGCCGCAGTGCACTTTGCAAGCATGGCAGAAGTGCCGGTCGCGGGTTTTGGTGACTTCAGAATTATTCAAGACATCGCAAATGCACATGTAGTCGTCGCAGATGTTCCGACGGACTTGGCGATGTGCCCGGATTGTGCTGCTGAATTGGTCGATCCCACCAACCGACGATTCGGATATGGGTTCTCCAGTTGTACTCAATGCGGTCCTCGGTACAGCATCGTTCGTTCCATGCCCTGGGAACGTTCACGCTCGACAATGGCGTGTTTCGATTATTGTGAAGCATGTGAGGCTGAATTCAGGAAACTCAACGAGCGACGATTTCACGCTCAGACAATTACCTGCCCGGATTGTGGACCCCAGCTCTGGTTTGAATCGGAGTTTGCCTCTTCGCACTGCTTAGGCGGCGACGCTTTCGAATCGGCAATTCGACTTCTGAGAGGCGGAGGAATCCTCGCATTGAAAGGGCTGGGAGGCTATCAACTGATCTGCGATGCACGGAACTCGGAAGCCGTGAAGCGACTTCGCCTTCGAAAACGCAGAGAAACCAAACCACTGGCCGTGATGATCTCCAGCATGAGACTTCCAAAATCGTCACAGACTCTCGATCACTCGATTGATCCGAGGATCGATAACTCAGGCATCGAATTTCATGCGATGTCGTCGCCGATGAACCCGATCGTCGTGGTGTCAGCAGATAACTCGTTAACGTTTGAATCATTGTCGCTGGCACCACAAGTCAGCGCGGGATTCAGCACCATCGGCTTGATGTTGCCGACAACGCCACTGCATACGATGTTGTTGAAGACTCTGCAAACACCACTGGTCGTGACCAGCGGCAATGAAGATTCGGAACCGATCGTCTATGAAAATGACGCCGCGAGACAAACGCTCAATGAGATCGCCGACGGCTGGCTGCATCATGATCGCCGGATTGAGCGGCCCATTGATGACAGTGTGGTGCGAATCATCGCCGGACAATCAGTCACCATCCGTGCCGGCCGTGGAATTGCCCCGCTTCGACTTTCACTGCAGACATCTCATCGCCTTCTGGCCGTTGGCGGCGAGCAGAAAGTGGCCTGCGCTTTCTCGAACGGGCATCAGACTGTTCTGGGTCCTCATCTGGGAAACATGTCATCGCTGGCCGTGCGGCAGCGATTTGTGGAACATATCGAGTCGCTGCAACAACTGTATCAAGCCGCGCCGGACACGATCGTTCACGATCTGCACCCGGACTATTTCACCAGTCGCTGGGCTCTCGATCGAGGTCTTCGAACAATCGCCGTGCAACATCATCATGCTCATATCGTTTCCTGTATGCTGGAGCATCGAATCCCTGACAGTGAAGTCCTGGGCGTGGCGTTTGACGGTACAGGCTTCGGTACTGATGGAACAATCTGGGGCGGAGAATTCTTGCTGGCCACAAAGTCTTCATTTCGCCGCGTCGGACATTTGCTGCCATTTGTGTTGCCGGGTGGCGAGAAAGCCATTGATGAACCATGGCGAACAGCGGTTTCTCTGCTGACGACTGCAATGCCCGAAATCACTGCCGAAGAGATTGCCCGTTTGTTGCAGCAGACTCAGGAGCATCATCGGTGTGGCACGCAGGCCGATCAAACATTCGGAATATTCACTGCTGACGTGTCTCTGGCGCAGATTCGGCAAGTGCAGCAACTCGTCGCCTCTGCCAACGGCCCGTTGACAAGCAGCATGGGACGTCTCTTCGATGGCATGGCCGCGATCATTCTTGGCTTCTGCAAGTCAGGCTTTGAAGGGGAGCCTGCGATGAGACTTGAATCAGTCTGTGCCGAGTCCGGCTGCCCAGAATCGAACAGCCCCAAATTCACCAAAGGCGAATCCACTTCGAGTCAATGGCCTGCCAGAATGAAATGTGTGCTCGAAGAACGTGATGGAATGCTGTGTATCGACTGGCGAACGCTCGTAAGAGAAATTGTGACAGAGATCAGGATCGGCCGATCATCCGCAGCGATTTCTCAATCATTCCATCAGGCGATTGCTGACGTGGTTGAATCAGTCGTAGAACGATTCGCTGGCTACAAAGTGGTGCTTTCCGGTGGTTGTTTTCA
>QWOO01000095.1 GCA_003669615.1 Planctomycetota bacterium | reverse complement strand
TAATCAAACGCCGCCGCCACGGCTATCCGCTTATGCAAAAGCCTCGACACGTCCTCCAGAAAGAATTGCGTAAACACTGTACTTGAAATAACTTCCGCTACGACAGTGCCATTCGTGTCAGGAACCGTTTATTGACAGTTGGGGTGAGTTTGGGTATTCTTGAGGCATGGGACGACTAAAGCTATCAGCTCCGGGCGGTTGGATTTATCATGTGCTGAACCGTGCGAACGTGCGGATGCCGATCTTCACGAAGGATGAAGACTTCATCGCGTTCGAGACGGTGCTTCAGGAGGCCGGGGCTCCTTCTCGAGCCGGAAGAAGCGAAACCCGTTGCAATGTGTTCCGCTGATGGCCTTAGCCACCGCACCAAGTTTCCCAGGTTCATCGGCTCGGCAGAAGTCTCGCTCTCCCGTTTAACGTCCGTCCCCTGTAGCGTCCGTCAGTTCGATAGCAACGAACTCCGAGCCTGCACCCCTCGCCGGGCGTTAATCGCAGTCGCTCTTTCGTTGAGCCGGCCTTAGTGGCTACACTGCGGCCTGAGCGATGGCTTTCGGGGACTCAGCATGGAGTGCGGTCAGTGATTCGTGAATCATGGACGATTCTTGTCGGCCTTAGCATCATTGCCGGACTGTGCGGTTGTGCTCAGCAGGATTCCAAGCGCACATCAAACGCGGAATCCCATTCACCGTCCGAAGAAACACAGGTCGAGTCCGAGACTTCTGATGACGCGCAGCAAGTCTGCGAAATACCATCGCCTGAAGATCAGCCGAGCAGCGCTGAAGCCGAAGATCCCGAGGTGGTTTCGACAGACGAAGCCAGCGGCAGTGCCATGGCGATTCCACCTCCGGCCCCGGTCAAGCGTGTCGAACTTCCAACGGTGCCTGCGGGAGGTGCCGGGCCGAAGTCTGCTGTCAAAGTTCGTCGTACGGGCGAGACCACCGAGCGTCGTGGTTACACTCCGGAGCGGGTCTTCTTTGCGACCAATCGGACGCCCGCCGAAAAGTCCACATCGGAGGCGGATCCTGATCTGTATTTTGGCGATGACATGGGCGATCTGTCGTTAGGCACCTGCGAAGTCAGCATTCCTTATCGACGTCAGCCGGGCTCGTTGCCGGAGCCATCGATTCTGCGGCTTGAGTTTTCGCAGGATCCAGCGAAGCATGTGGTCTTGATGGAGCTTGAGCAGCTTCCTCAGGCCGATTTCTGGAAACAGCTGCGAGCCAAAGTTGAGGCGTCTCCGGAAAAGCAGCTGATGCTTTTCATCCACGGTTACTGTGCCACTTTCCGCGATGCGGCGCGCCGCACGGCTCAGATATCTTATGACCTGAACTATCAGGGGCCGGCCATGTTCTTCAGCTGGCCAGCGGGAAGCGATTCGGAAAAATTTGACGAGCGGCCTAACTATCTGAAAGATCTGCGTCGTGCTGAGGAATCTGACGAAGATCTGATCACCGTCATTCAGGATCTGGGCCGCTACTCAGGCGCAAAACGCATTCATCTGATCGCGCACAGCATGGGCAATTTTCTACTGACAGAAGCATTGAAAACTATTGACGATCGGTTGCCTTCGAACCAGCCTCGAAGTCAGTTGTTCGATCAGGTCGTGATGGCCGCTCCTGACATCAACGCACGCGAGTTTGTCAAACGCACAGGCTTGCGACTGAAACCTTTCAGCCGCCGTATCACAGTGTACGCATCCACGCAGGACAAGGCGCTGTGGGTTTCCAGAAAAGTGAATGGCTACGAACCGCTAGGGTTTCTGAACGAGTTCTCGCAGGGCGGAGCTCGCAGCGCGTTGTACGATCTTGTCGACGCCTCGCAGTTCACAACGGGCTGGTTTGATAGTGGTCATATTTACTACGGCGACATGCCGGAAGTCCTGCATGATCTGGGATTCATCTTTCGCGGAATCCAGGCGGCATCTCTGCAACGTGGTCTCGCAGAAACCCCGCCCATGTACCGACTCAGCCGTCGCTCCCCATAGCAACATGCCGCGCACCAAATCTTGCTGACATCGTGGGCAAATCAATCCCCGGTCGTGAGCGTTGACGCTCTCGGCACACGACTTGCTGTAGGTAAGGAGTCTCGCTTCACGCCATAAACTCGCTTACGAGGGCTACAAATGCTTTGGGGATTCATTGGTTTGCTGTGTTGTTTATGGCTGATAGCCGTCGTGGCAAAGTTCACGCTCGGTGGGCTGATTCATCTGCTGCTGGTCATCGCTGTAGTCGTGTTGATCGTTCGCCTTGTGACAGGTCGAAACGCGGTCTGAGAGCTTGACGGGCGAACAACACAAACAGGGGAATCGAAATTAAGATCAAGCGTATCAGCGACAAAATCGAAAAAGCATTGAATGACCAGATGACTCGAGAGGCCTATCAGGCTCAGGTCTATTTGGCGTATGCATCGTGGGCGGAAGTCGAAGGCTTTCCGGGGATTGCCGCATTTCTTTACAAACACATGCATGAGGAACGCGAGCACATGTTCAACTTCCTGAAGTTCATCAACGGCCGTGGTGGAAAATGTCAAATTCAGGCGATTGACGCTCCGTCAGGAGATCCCAAAGACATGAACGACTGCTTGCAGCGAACTCTTCAGCAAGAGATAGACAATTCTCTCTGCATTGACGCGATCGTCAATCTCGCCCATGAAGAAAAAGACTGGGCCACGTTTAACTTTGCCCAATGGTTCGTGCGAGAACAGATTGAAGAGGAAACGCTCGTCAACAATCTTATCGACAAATTTGGCCTTGCTGCCCAGCAGCCCGACCACGCCAATCTGTACGCACTGGATCGCGATATGACCAGCGCGCCACAAGAGATTGCGATTCCCAGAGATGAAAAGGTTTAGTTGCCCATCAGCTGCACGATGCGGACCCGACCGGGTGTCGTCCGCATCAAAGCAATTCTGCTTACAGACTGTTGGAACTTTGCTGCGTGGTCGACATTGAACTGTTCGACCTGAAGCCCACCCGGCCATCTCCTGGCTGGCGAAGTAAACTGCAGGCGTGAGCGTTACGTGCCAGAGAATGATCGCGTCTTCGAGCATCCATCATAACGACTCAGCCCTCTGCGAGGCTCTGAACGATGCTCTTCGACGGTGGCAGTTTCTCTACAACTGGGCGCCATGAAGAAGACCCACGACAAAAACAGGGCGGTGATCGCTCAGTATGGTCGAAAGCCAACCAGCCATGACATTCCCGCTATGACGTAAAAGGCGACTCTGTAACGCCAGTTAGTACGCCTACCAAAACTCTCACGGGTAGCCGGATTCGTAAGAACTTCGCTCATCGCTGCCGCTGGCCGGAACAGTGGTCTCCGGCATCGTTGTCGGTCTCGCGGGACGAGTAGCAGCCCTTCACGCCGCCAACATTCCGACGGTCTCTGCACTGCGGTACGAGTGCAGTGAGTTCCTAAAGTAATAGCCGCAGCGAGCTTACGTAGCCAAGCCGCTCCGTCGGCTTGCATGCATTCCCTGCAACACGCCTTTCTTGCAACGCTTGCACGCACATCATCAGCAGCAATGAGTAACAGCGACACTTCGCCGACGGAGCGGCGAATCTACGCAGTGTCGATTGCCTGGTGTTAGACGAATCGCCGCGCTCTATGGAAGGGACACGCAACCTTCCCTATGGTCAGACATCCTTCCGAAGTGGGTTTTGCCAGGTGCTTCACTCGCAACGAAACATTCGACATACTGCCTGCTTCTCAGTTTCCAGTTTCCAGTAGTCCACGCTCAAGTCAGGAGTACCGGGCCACTTGAGTGGCAGGTCCGACATGTGTGTGGACACTGAAGGAATGGGTTGGCCGAGCGACGAGGCGTGACCGCTTTGGGTCTTGTTCTGATGGGGAGTCCAGGCATGCAACACTGTTTTCTGTCGACCATAATCATATCCCTTCTGATCGTGATCGGCCCCCGGCAGGGACTTGCCGATGAGTCGGTTCTAATTAGCTCGGGGAAAGGCGTACAGGAACCCAGACAGCCGCAGGTCGCGGTGGGTGCGAATGGTACGGTTCACCTTGTATATGGTGTCGGCGAGGGTGTGGCGTATTGTCAGTCCAAAGACGGGGCTCAGACGTTTTCTTCACCTGTGACGGCGTTTCGTGTTACAAATATGTCACTCGGAATGCGGCGGGGACCGCGAGTAGCCGTTACCAGCAAAGCGATTGTCGTGACTGCTGTCGGCGGCATGATGGGCAAGGGACGTGACGGTGACGTAATCACCTGGCGGTCGATGGATGGTGGTTCGATCTGGTCGGGGCCGGTGCTGGTAAACGATGTGGTCGATGCGGCTCGCGAAGGCCTGCACGCGATGGCGGCCGGCGAAGACGGGTCCGTGTGGTGCGTCTGGCTGGATCTTCGGGACAAACGTACGGAAATCTATGCGTCCCGATCAGTGGATGGCGGTGCCTCATGGGAGCGGAACATATCCGTATACAAATCCCCGGAGAAGAGTGTCTGCGAATGTTGTCATCCGTCGGTCATTGTGAGCGGAAAAACCGTCCATATTATGTTTCGGAACTCGCTCGACGGAGAACGTGACATGTACGTTACATCTTCTAAGGATGACGGCGCCACGTTCTCTAAAGCCATCAAGCTTGGCAAAGGAACCTGGCAGTTGGATGCGTGTCCGATGGATGGCGGAATGTTGGCCGCCGGCAAAAAAGGCGGAGTGCTCACTTTGTGGCAACGCAACGGCGAAATCTATAGGGCGGAGGCTTCGGGGGCAGCAGAAAAGTTGCTCGGTGCCGGTCAGCAACCCTGGATGACCGGGACTGCAAAGGGGCCGTTTATGGTCTGGACCGTGAAGCGTGAAGGCGACCTCATGTTGCAGAGTCCCGGCCTTCCGACTCCTCGACGAATCGCAGTGGGTGCTCGAGATCCCGTCATCGCGTCGTCAGGAAGCGACGGCACCGTCGTCTGCTGTTGGGAATCCAAACAGAACGGACAATCGACGATTATGGCAATGGCTTTGCAACAGGCCTATGCTTCCCCGAGCGGTCAGTAGCGGGGCTGCACAACAACGGCCGTTCGACTTCGCGAATATGTGTTCTGTGGAAGCATCAGGGGCCAGGCTTGTTGGCTGGCAATGCGGTGCTGGTCGGCCGATCCACAGTGCCTGACCGTTTTGGTTTTCGCGTGATCTTCATGGTCTTCGTTTGCCGCGAGAAAGATGACCATTGCCCGGGCTTAAAGGGATGGCCATCGTCAGGCGATGGATAGTACCACAGAGACGTCCCATCGGACGCCTTTGTGAGTTCATCACTTGGGAAACTCATTGCCGTTGATATTCAAAATCCAGTGTCTTTTCGCCGAGCGTTATGTCTTTCACCGCTGCCAGCAACGCAGCTCGACTCATCTGAGTTGGCGACACTTTCAACGTTTCTGACAACGCGAACACCGTGATGTGATACGTCTTTAACCCGGGCCCTTTCGAACACATCGGATCGTATTCGGCTCGTTTGCGATCGTTGATACCCAACTTCCCATCGCCCGGAGATTTCTGCTTCAGCTCGGTGACATCGGCAGGAATGTTGTAGACCACCCAGTACGACTTTTCCTGGTCCGGGGCCGTGTGCCAAAGACTGATGGCGATGGACATTGTCCCGGTCGGAAGATTCTTCCACGCAATCGCCGGTGATTCTCTTTTTCCGTCGCAGGTACAGTCCACCGACAACATTCCGTTCGCATCGACCGAGTTGCTGCTCAGTGTGAAATCTGAATGATTTGTGGCACTCTTAGAGCCGGACATCACGGCTGCCCTGGAATCCTTTGCCTGCCTCTTCTGGCCCTTGCCATCACGCGGTGGCCGGTCATTTCCGCGAGGCGGCGGCGGTGAATCATTCGGAGGCCCCGGACGTCGTCCGCCACCGCGGCGATTCAGTGAATACACTTCCTTCACGGAAGAGCCGTCAGGGCTCACGAACTCAAACGCCACCGAACGATCGGCCGCGATCGAATAGCTGACGGTTCCCTCGCGACCTCGCACATCGTAGGTCAGCAGATAGCTTTCCGGCTTTGTTTCGACGAAGTCTGTGATTCTGGCATCGCGCAACGGAGGCAGCGCCGGGCGTACGGGTTCAGCGCGCGGCTGAGGATCCACCTGGCCGTCACGTTCCACCACTTCGCCGTAGAATCCACCGTTCAGATATGGGTAGGTTTTCGTCGAGTGATAATGATAGTTTCCGTTCGAGTCCGTATGCCCGTTCCACTTATCAAGCGGTGCGTAGTCGGGGTCATTTTTGCTTTGCTCGCCAAGGATCGGATAACCATCCAAAGCCCAGGCCAACGGCTTTCCCTTGCCAACGGCCTTTTCCAGGTGGATCGGCGGAATGTGATAATGGTAATCATCCGCTCGACCACAATGACCGCCGAACTCATCGAGCTCACCCGCGAGCAGCGTATCGGTACGACCATCGTTCTTGATCGGGTTGAAGATCGGAATCCCGTTTACCGCCAAAGCGATCGCGCCGCGGAAGAAGTTGTCTTTAGCGGACATTGGATTTTCTGCCCGCACCGGATGGAGTGGAATCTGCCACGCGTTCTCACCGGTGTAATTCTGAGGCAGCGGAACCTGCTGCTGCCACGCGGTAATGCCGACCATCATCTTGTGATCAGGCATTCCGTTGGATTCAACATAGAGGAACTTTTCATCCCAGCGAACCTTCGCCACTTTTTCGAATGGCCTGAAGCTCTCGGCCATCAAAGGAACTGCTCCGTCTGATGCTTTCGACTTCGATTGTTGAGCGGTAAGTACGTAAGCGGGCTCAGTATTTTTAGCCACAATTTCGCGCATGCGTTCTTTTATCCAGCGTTGGTCAGATTCAGTAAGGCAATTGATCGTGAGTGGACGAACAAAACCATTCGTCTGTCGGATGCGAACTCGCCCGTCACGCTCGGCGACAAACGTGCCTTCGATCGTTGCTCCGGATTCAGCAATTGTCCACGTGCGAGTGCTTTCGCTCGTTCGATCGTGAAAATGGTCTCCAGCACCGTCGTGAGCGAAGGCAATCAATTGAGGTGAGAGAACACCAAGCGAAAGCAGAAAGAACTGAGCGATAGATTTGTACATGGGGCGTAGATCCGATTTGAGCATTTTCGGGTCTGGCTTCTTTGTTAACACTGAAAGAAGTGGACGGGCCAATCATAGAGGCCGCCCCCCTTAATCTCGTGCTGACGGTCGATTTGGCTTCTGATATGCTGTGATGATTTGAGTCACAAGTTTCGAGGAAGCGAATTGATATGTCAACATCTGACGATGCTGTTCCAACAACAACCATCACCATGTTCAAGCCGCTTCGACGATGGATACCGATGCTGTTACTTCCGCTTATGATTGCGGCGCGGTTTGCGGCGGACGTATGGACGGATGGTCCGTCATGGACATGGGCGGTCAGTGCTTTCCTGCCGGCTTTGCTGAGTCTGGTGCTGGTGGTTTGGTGGCTGGTGTTAAGCCGAGCTCGCGCGAAAGAGAGATTGCTTGGTCTGCTCGCGGTGATCGTGATTCTGGTGATTCAGCAAGTGCTCTCCCACGAAACGATGCGCGGGCCGGTCTTCATCGTGATGACCGTTCCGCTGACGATCGGTGCGTTTGCGTTGGGGCTGGTATTGTTCGGCAAGCAGTTGACGGCGAAGCGAACTGTGATGTCCCTGGTCCTGGCAGTGATCGCAGCTTCAGTATCACTGTTTCTGCGCAACGATGGCGTCTGGGGCGACTTCTCTTTCGACCTGTTGCCGCGATGGGAAAAATCGTCCGACGAACTGGTAAGGACTGTCAATCGGCCGGAAGGCACTCAGGCCATTCCGGCAGATGCAACACTCGAATCGAGTTGGCCCAGTTTTCGAGGTGCAATGCAGGACGGCGCCGTGCGAGGCGGCCCGATCCTCGATTCTGACTGGGCCGCTCATCCGCCCAAAGAACTGTGGCGGATCACGGTCGGACCGGCGTGGAGTTCTTTTGTTTCCGTCAACAATTACCTCTTCACGCAAGAACAGCGCGGCGAGGAAGAGGCTGTTGTTTGCTACGAGAGCGAAACGGGGCGACAGGTTTGGGAGCAGAAATGGACCTCACGTTTCTTCGAAGCGCTCGGTGGACTGGGACCACGCTCGACCCCGGCCTATGCCGACGGATCAATCTATGCGCTCGGTGCCGATGGCGTGCTTGTGAAACTGGACGTCCATGACGGGGCGATCGTCTGGCAGGCCGATGTCAAGAAATCTTCCGGTCGCAGCGAAGCTCCGATGTGGGGTTTCTCCGCATCACCGCTGGTTGTCAACGATTTAGTTATTGTGCATGCTGGTGGAAAGAGCGACAAAGGCGTCCTGGCGTTTCAGGCTGCGGAGGGCAAACTGGCGTGGTCGGTTGCGGCCGGTGAGCAATCCTACAGTTCCGTTCAGGTGGTCACCGTGCTGGGCCAGTCGTTGCTGGTGCTGCTGTCTGACACGGGAGCTCAGTTCTGGGACATGACCGGCAAAATCGTCCTCGATTATTCATGGCCCCATGGCGGCTACCGAGCACTCCAGGCTCAGATCATCGATGGCGAAAAAGTTCTGATTCCCACCGGCATGGGAACCGGCACGCGACTGGTGCAGCTCAAGAACGTCGATGGAAAATTGAGCGGTGAAGAAGTCTGGACCTCAAGAGATCTCAAACCTGACTTCAATGATGTTCTGGTCCACAAGGGGTTTATCTATGGTTTCGACAATCGCATCTTCACGTGTATCGATCTGAGCAACGGCAAGCGCAAGTGGAAGGGCGGTCGCTACGAAAAAGGACAGGCCTTGTTGTGCGCCGATTCAGATTTGATCATCGTCGTTGCCGAAACGGGCGGACTTTTTCTGCTGCGTGCCAATCCAGAGAAGCACGAAGAGCTGGCGCAAATACCTGCGATGAGCGACAAGACGTGGAATCATCCGGTTCTGATCGGCGACCGATTGTTCGTACGCAATGCCGCTGAGGCCGTTGCCTACCAGCTGCCGGTGAAATAAGTGGCTGCCGACAGAAGGTTTTTACACCATGAAACGTCAGTGTGAGATGAAAGTTGCCGCTTTTTTCTGGCGGCAAATCTTCCTCCTGCCGTTTGACGTCGCGATCTTTGGATTGGAGTTGGGACCAGGCTCCGGCCGTTTGCCTGGCCCAGCTCAAGGGGCTGGGTAGCTCTGCGTGATCGAAACGTCAGGCTGACTTAAAAAAGTCTTTCACTTTAGCCACCAGTTCGGCATCCGTGATGCTGTCGGCGGTTTCTACGGTCACCGACTGTGGTGCGCGGTAGCCGGTTTCCAGATGTTTCTTGAAGTGCACTTTGGCTTCTCCAGGCCCGACGATTAGTAGCTGCTCAATGGTGGTGAGCTGTGATGCGATGGCGTCAAAGTACTGCGCAAGATCAG
>QWOO01000342.1 GCA_003669615.1 Planctomycetota bacterium | reverse complement strand
GCTGTTCCTTCAATTCGCTGATCAGTCGGCTGTTATTGGACCAGTTCCATCAGAAGCCCGGCTTTCCATAAGCCGGGCTTCTTACCCAAAAACACTGCTAATTTACTGCATCGCCTTCTGACGGCCGGTTCCGGAAATTACGGAACCATGAGCCCGAGCGATGTGTCCTGTTCGTTCCGCAAACTGCAGCGTTCATTGCAACAGACCGGTTTCAGCGGTGACGAACAGCCTTCAGTCAGCCTCTGTGGCTGCTGATTTTTTATTACAACATCTGTTTCGTTAACATTCACGATCTTTATCAAAGCGTCGCAGTCTGCGGCCAGTAGATCGTAGCTAAGGAGTTTCTGATGGCGGAAATTACTGCCGCAGCCGTAAAGGCTCTTCGTGAAAAAACTGACCTCCCGATGATGGAGTGCAAAAAGGCTCTGACTGAAGCCGGTGGCGATGAAGCCAAAGCGATCCAGATCCTGCGTGAAATGTTCAAGAAGGTTCAGGAAAAGCGAGCCGACAACGTCACCGCGGAAGGCCGCGTGTTCATTTCCACCAAGCCAGACGGTTCCGAAGCTTCGATGGTGGAAATTCAGTGCGAATCCTCACCTGTGGCGACTGGCGAAGTCATGCAGAAGTTCGGCCAGGCAATGGCTGACCAGTTGCTGAACGGACCAGGGGCTGCTGACACTGCAGCGCTGATGGCTCAGAAAGGTGCGGGCGCGACACAGTCATTCCAGGAACAATACGAAGAGATCGTTAACAAGATCCGTGAGAAGATCGTTGTTAACCGAATCGCTCGCGTTCAGGGTCCAGTGGCCGGCTATGTGCATCACGACTTCAAGACGGGCGTGCTGTTCATTGCTTCCGGAACACCGAAAAGCACAGACTTGTTGAAAGACGTGGCGATGCACATCGCCGCTCTGAATCCAGTCGTGACACAGCCAGAAGAACTGGCTCCAGAAGGCATTCAGGCCGAACGCGATCGTCTGACCGAAGAAGCTCGCGCGTCAAAGAAGCCGGAAAACATCATCGGCAAGATGGTCGATGGCCGTATGAAAGTCTTCTACGCTGAACAGGGCGTACTGACGATGCAGCCGTTCGCAAAAGACGACAGCAAGACTGTCAGCCAGGCTCTGGAAGAAGCGGGCCTCAAGGCCGTGACTTTCCACCGCTGGAAAGTGGGCGCAGCCCATTGATTTCCTGGGCCATGCGTGGCTTAACAGTAATTTCAACACTTCTGTGATGTCAAAATGATCCGCATGACAGCGAGTGTTTGATCTTGATTCTGACCTTTCCCTGGAAGCCCGGCATTTTTAATGCCGGGCTTCTGTGGCTTACTCAAACTGATTTCGGAGTTTCAGATGTCAGTGTCCAATCTTCGACCAGCTTACAAACGAGTACTTCTGAAGATCAGCGGAGAGAGCTTCTGCCGCGAAGGCGAATCCGGGATCGCCATGGCAGAATTGACGTCCGTGGCCGAACAGATTCGCGACGTCGTGAAGAATGGTGTCCAGTTGGCGATCGTCTGCGGCGGCGGCAATATTCTGCGGGGCAAGCAGTTTGCGGACATCAGTGCGCAGATTGTTCCATCGACCGCTCATTACATGGGCATGCTGGCCACGGTCATTAACGGGCTCGCTCTTCAGGATGCCCTCGAAAGCGCGGGCGTTCCAACTCGTCTGCAAAGCGCCATTCGCATGGAAGGTGTGGCCGAACCGTTTATTCGTCGGCGAGCACTGCGTCATCTGGAAAAAGGTCGTGTGGTGATTCTTGCCGCGGGGACCGGAAGTCCATTCGTGACAACTGACACGGCGGCGGCTCTGCGAGCCCGTGAGCTGGATGCCGATGTTGTGCTGAAGGGGACAAAAGTTGACGGGATCTATTCCGAAGACCCTATGAAGAATCCTCACGCACTGCGTTACACCGACATTTCGTTCCGCGAAGTGCTCGCTCAGAACCTGCAGGTGATGGACGCTCAAGCCATGCACCACTGTATGGAACACAAGATCGACATCGTTGTGTTCAACTACAAGAAGATTGGAAACATTGCACGAGTGATCGCAGGCGAACGCATCGGCACTCGAGTTTCCACTGAAGGCCGCTCTGCGTAATTGCTCTTCGATCGCTGCCGAGGCGCCTTTCCATCTCGTCTTTTCCGGTGCCTCACGGAGATCGGCACTGGATCTGAGGGCTGGGCGAGGCTATGAATTTTTGCTGGGTGGGACCGGCGTTCGCAACGCTCCCTTGTCTCACTCTACAATTCCCATGGATGCACAACCCCGCCGGAGGAAACATAGACACGAGCGATTCTTTTTCGCGGCTTGTGGGACTGACCGCCGAAGAATTTTGATGGATGTCTCGCGAGTGATGCGGGGAAAAATTGAACTCCGCCTTGACCGCGTTGCTCATATCTTTGATCTGTTCGTCCAGGCTGACTACAGCTCCACAAAATCACACGGCGGTCTCGGCATTGGTCTGACACTGGTGAGGAACCTCGTAGAAATGCATGGTGGCACCGTCAGTGCTTTCAGCGAAGGACTTGGTAAAGGCAGCCAGTTTCAGATTCGGCTGTTTACGAACGCGAGTCGTGATCAGGCTTTATCCGAGAATAGTTCGAGCGGTTCATAAATGGCTTTCAGGATTGCAGAGGAATCGCAGCCAAACCACTTTTCAATCAGCGTTGCGTACACCCGGCGGAAATCCGTGTGGTGTTTCAGATCGCCTTCCTCAAGGTCGTTCAGATCCGGATGCCGACCGACCAGTCCCGATCGAACCGCCGCACCGGCGATGAACATCGGACCGGCCGCTCCGTGGTCCGTTCCTTCGCTCGCATTCTCGGCGACGCGGCGTCCGAACTCACTGAAGGTCATGACGCTTACCTGATCGGCATGCTGCATTTGTTCAAGGTCGCTCAGAAAGGCTTTCACAGAATCGCCCAGCTGGCCCAGTAGTGCGGCATGAACAGCCGGCTGCTGCGAATGAGTATCAAAGCCGCCCAGCTGAACATAATACACCGACGTCTGTAAGCCTGAACCAATCAGCTGAGCGACCGTTTTCAGTTGCTGCCCAAGAGCGTTCTCCGGATACTTCACGCCGGACCGATAGGATTTCAGCGACGTGCTGAGTCGTTCACTGGCACTGATCGCCGAACTGGTGCTCGACTGCACAAAGTTGAGCAGATCGTTGTCCTCACCTCGCCGCGCATCGGCCAGTTCCTGAACGGCTTTGCGGAAGGCCACATCATCCGTGCCCTGCAGCCGAAATTGTTCGAGCGTTCGTATCGACGGAACTCGCACGTTTCGAGACATCAACGCGAATGGCTGCTTTTCCGATCCTAAATGGATAGCCGCCGGATCGCTGCCTGGGGCATTCTTGCGACTTTCCACCATCCGGCCCAGCCAGCCGTCTGCACGAACTTCATTCTTGCGCTGGCAGGTGTGCCAGATATCCATTGATTCGAAATGAGACCGATTGGGATCCAAATACCCCACACCCTGAACGATGGCCAGTTTTCCGGCTTCGAGCAGATCCGCAAATCCTCGCAGCTCCGGGTGAAAACCCAGGCCTTCGCCAATGTTCAGCACGTCGCTCGGCTTGATGGCGAGCGCTGGTCGCGACTTCTTATACGTTTCATCGGCAGACGGAATAACCGTGTTCAGGCCATCGTTGCCGCCGGCCATTTCGATCACAACCAGAATTCTTCCTGCCTGGCTCTCTTCAGCCGCCCTGATCAGCGACGAAGGAGCAACGCCCCCGAACGTCAACACGGCTGAACCGATGGCCGACGACTTCAGAAAGCGGCGGCGGGTCGAATGACTGTGAGAAGCGAACATGCAACACCTCGTGAAACCGAACGATTCAGAAACTTCAGCGGATCACATCGAACAACTTTTCAGCTCAGCTGAAACTCAGGCAACGTGCATAACGCATGCAGACCTTCCGTCAGCGACGCCGACGTGCCGGGCTTCATGAGTAACTCGAGCTTTTCTTTGGCAGCTTCCGGAATGGCAACGGCAAACAGAAGCAGCTCGAGATGATCAATGACGGACCGTGGTTTTGTCAGACGTAAGTCACTCAGGTACTTCTGCAGTGACTCCTTCCCAAATCGCGTTTTGTCGCTGGTGATCAGCGCTCTGATCAAATTTGACCGACTCAGCAGCGTTGACGAATTGATCCACGTCCGTCCGCCATCCCAGCCCTTAACACTTGGCGGATACAGAAGGCCCTGACCGAGCGTCTGCATGGCTTCTGCAAGTTCAAACGTGTTCGTCGTGCCCTCAAGGCATCGCAGAAGCCCAATGGCCATCTCGACGGGTGATCGAACTTTTCGACCAACCGAATACGCTGAGTAGAAAAGATTGCTGCTGAAGATACGCTGCAGAACCGGTCGAATCTGCATCCCTGAATCGCGAAACTCGGCCGCAAGAGGTGCAATCAGATCGGCATCCGCTGCGGGCTCGTCCATCACAAAGTACCGCACCAGTTTGGACACAATGAACTCGGGTGCAGACTTCTGTTCGAGCACAATGCGAACACCATCCTCGCCACTAAAATCGCCCTCCTGACCGAGGATCGATTTACTTCCACTGTCATGCTGAAACCGATTGAAGCGGAATTCACCGCGGCGAATTTCCCAGCCGGTAAAGCAGCGAGCCAGCTCGCGAATGTCCGTTTCTGTGTACTGCCCTTCGCCCAGGCAAAACAGCTCCATAATTTCCCGCGCGTAGTTTTCGTTCGGATGCGATTTTCGGTTCGTCGCGGAATCCAGATAGATCAGCATCGCGGGATCGCGAGAAATCTCGAGCAGCAGGCTGGAGAAATCCCCAAAAGCCGATTTACGCAGCAGCTCATTCTGAGTCCGCATCAGTTTTGGATCCGTAACTTTGTCGGCCCCTGTGGCAAAATGCCCGTGCCAGAACAGCGTCGTTTTTTCCTGTAACTGGGCCGGAGTAAACAGCATTCTATAGGCCCAAACGGCCGACAATTGCTGAACATTTCCTGTGGCGATGGCAGACTGGGCCAGGGAATTCATCTGCTGCAGAAAGCTGTCGGGCTCCTGAGTGTCAAGCAGGCCCGACACAACCTCCGCCGGTGTCCGCCGCGTCGCCTCTTCCAACTGAGGAAGTGTCGCGCCAAAACCGGCACGACGAAAGAGATGCGATGCCGACTTCATATTCCACGGCGTGGATTGATCCGGCTGAAAAGCAGACCATGCCCAAGTGGGATCAATCACAAAGTTCATGGGTTCACCGTGAGTTTTAGCTGAAGGTTGAGCTGGTCGTCTTTTGGCTCGAGTGTCAGACCTGCATCTTTTACGTTTCGAATGAACTCCAGCAGCAGATCAATGGACGCTTCGGATTCTTCCCGAGAACGTCCTTCGGTCATCATGTTCTGCGAGATCAACTGTTCCCGATTGTCGTCCAGAGTTTTCGTCAGCACACCCGCATCAAGCATCAAATGAGTGTTGACTCCCGCATCCGACTGCGCCACCGGAGCGGCAGCCAACTGTTGAGCCAACGACGCTGTGCTGGAAAGAACGAAGCGACTTCCCGAGAATCCTGCCGACGGAGAAAAGTTGTAGATGATCGGTGCGGACGTCGAATCCTGATCTTTCTTCAATGGCAGATAACGGGACGTGATCAGGTCAACATCACCGGACTTCTGCATGTCCATCTCCAGTTGAGGATTTCCGTTCTGAGCCCCCACGATGTTGAAGAATCCGATGGCACTTTGAAACGTACGACGCAACTCTGATCGCATGACTTCCGGCTCACGCAAGGTCATCACCAGTGCGAAGGCCGGCAGACGTATTGCAGGGACCGGCGACACGGCGGTGAAATCCTGTCGAGCGACAACGATTCCGATCTGAGGCTCGAACGAGCCCAGAATCTCCTCACCAAAATCTCGACCTGCAAACACAGTGCTCAGCCCACTGTCAGCCTCCGCCAGCTTGTCATTGATCTGCTCATCAAACAGGTCACCAGCTCGCAGCCACATTTCGGACACATTGCGATATGTGGCCAACGTCAGCAATGTTTCGGGCACGACTGGCAATGCCGGAGCTTTTCCGTTGCCATCCGGCCCAAAGAAATAGGTTCGCTCTTCCGGAATCCAGTCCGCCTGCCATGGCGTAGAGATACGCAACTGAACGGAATCGTCCGTCAAAGTCAGATTCGACGAAACACAAATCGCCTGTTGCAGAGTACTTTGAATTCCGCCCGCGAGAAGTTCAGCAAGCGGGTTCTCTGCCTTGCCTTCGAAGAACTTTTTAGCCTTTCCGGCATCTCGCAGAGATTTGAGATTTGCAAAGGCCCAAACCTGCGAGTGCGGGTCACGCATCTGCGTCGCTCGTTGGAATTCCGCATTCGCCGATAAAGTGCCCACCACACCGGCGGGATCGGCTTTCTCAACAGGTTCTTCAGCGTCGTCTGAATTAACTTGTGCATCGAGCAATCGATCCAGCACACCTTTGCCCAGGTCGGCATTGTTGGTCACTACCAACCAGTCGCGCACAACGGCAGCGCCGCCTTTGTCCAGTTTGTAAATTGAGAGACCGCGGTAGTCGTCGGGTTTCTTTTGTTCGCCGTTCAGTCGAGTCAGCTCGAGAATCTTCACGCGGAAATTTTCCATCACGGCTTCATCTTTGGCGCGGACAAGCAGGACTAATCCCTCCGTCGCCCCGTCCGCTGCGGCATAAATTCCGCCTGCAGTCAAAGCTTCAATCGCCGGTCGCCAATCCATTCCAATCTGAAGTTCAAACAACTTTCGTCCGGTTAGAAAACTGCGGTATTCCTTCGACTGCGTGGCCTTCGTAAAAACATCCATTGCCTGAATACGAGTGCTCAACGGATGATCCAGAATTCTTGCCATAACAACAGAAGGCTCGGGCACTTCAAGGAAGCCCACGGTCGTTTCCGGCAGCAGCCGAGCAACCACGCCATCGTTCCCAACGGCTGAATTCGCGTCTACGAATGCACCCGCTGCCAGCCAGAACACAATGAGTCGCAAAGGGAAGTGGGACATGGAAGCTTTCTGCGGGAAGAAATCAGGAGTCAGGGTCGACGCGGTTCAGACAGTGAGAAAGTTAGCCCGGACGGCTCAGGCACCGACGACTTTTCTTCTTCTCTTCGCCCGCTGACAACCGCTATTGTGCCAGTGAAGATACGCTACATGCAATTGTGCGATGATATCGGATTCTCAATCGCCAGAGATATCCACCCCCATCGAGATGCAGGTGGAAATAAGCGAGGTTGCCCTGTGGATGTCGTGTTGTGAAGCGCCAGGAGCCGGGGAACATTTTTGGAGGGTTGAGCTTTTGTTAATGGACTTCGCCGCGTATCGTCAGGGCATGGTCAATCCTTATGAATCGCCGAAGGTAAAGAATCAGCTGCAGCAGGCGATGCCGTATGTTTGGCAGCGACCGTTGTTTTGTCCCGCCTGTGGAAACAGAAGTACGTCCGTTGGGCGAGCCTGTTTGTTGCATCCACAGTTCAAGATTCGTTGCCAGTCGTGTGATATTCGGTCGCGTCTTCAATTTAAGCGATCAAACTGGATTCGCATCCAGGCTGTGTGGATCTTTGCGGTGGGTATTGCCGTTGCCCTGCTGGTCCTGATGCTGACTCTGGATCCGTTTGTAAAGACGGAACAGCTTCTGCGGTGGCTGACACCCGGCCTGATGAATCGGCTCGAAGCCAACGGCTATCAGGAATTAATTCCGCCGGGCATCGCGCTTCTGCTGTTGCTGGGCACTGTCATTCCAATTCTGCTGGCCAGCCTGTTTGCTCTGAAGGTCAACCTGCGAATGATCGCGTTCCATTCTCAGCTGGTGCAGAGCGATTCCTGAAAGCGACATCGGGGTGAGCCGCCTGCGCGCGACGCCGACGCAGCATCGGCCCAACGATTTCCTCAACGTTCCTGCGGCAAAATTTCCACGCAGACACCGCCTTTTGCCCTGACGGTTACCCGCCGTAGTTCAGAAAGCGGCTCCTTCTGCAAAGAACCGCTGAAGAACGCGAGAAAACAGGACTCAGCAGATGCTGGAATGCAAGTTGAATTGCAATTCCCGGGGTTCGGCTCATACTTCCGGTGAATTGCAGGCGACCTGATCTGGTTCGAAAGGAAAACAGGCTGTTTTTCCCCTGCTGAAGCTGTCCACGTGACCAGTCAAGGGCATTAATGGCAGCAAACTTCCTGTCTGACAAATTGTTGGAGATACATGACGATGTCCGCGGCTGCCGAGTTTCCAATTCCGCTTCATGAATATCAGGCTCTGCCACTTGATCCTAAGAATCCGAAACTCACTTCGGAACAGCGGGAAACTCTAAAAAAGAATATTCAGATCTGCCGTGATGCGATCATTTTCTTCACAGCCATCGCAGATGCCAAAGGCCTTGGCGGTCACACCGGTGGTCCATTTGATACCGTGCCTGAAGTTTGCATTATGCATGCCTTCATAAAGCACAGCGAAGCGGGTGGCGCTCCGTCGGTTCTGCCGATCTTCTTCGATGAAGCCGGACACCGCGTGGCCACTCAATATCTGATGGCTGCGCTGGAAGGCGAACTTCCGATTGAGAAACTGTATCACTATCGCGAATATCTTTCGCATCTGCCGGGACATCCGGAACGCGGCTTTACGCCGGGCGTAAAATTCTCATCCGGCCGACTGGGTCACATGTGGCCGTTCGTAAACGGAGTGGCCATTGCCAATCCGGAGCAGGTTGTGTTCATGCTGGGCTCCGACGGCTCACAGATGGAAGGCAACGACGCAGAAGCCGCACGCCTTGCCGTTGCTCAAAAGCTGAATGTCAAATTGCTGATTGACGACAATGACGTCACCATTGCCGGACATCCTTCCGACTATCTGAAGGGCTTCGACGTCGCGAAGACTCTCGCAGGCCACGGCCTGAAAGTGGATATCGGTGAAGGCGAAGATCTGGATGCTCTTTACGCTCGCATGTGTGCAGCGGTGACAACATCCGGCCCGATCGCTCTGATCAATCGCCGCAAGATGTGCGTCGGCATCAAAGGGCTCGAAGGCAGCGCTCACGGTCACGACGTTATCAAAGTCTCGCTGGCCAAAGAATATCTGACAGCTCGAGGCCAAACGGCTGCCGTGGAATACCTGAACAACGTTAAGAAAGGCCCGGCCGGTCCGACTTACGAAGGCAGTTGCACGAAAAACATTGGCAAGAACCGCGATCTGTTCGGCAAGTTCCTGAACGAGATTCTGGCCGGCATGTCGGAAGTGCAGCGAGTCTCGTCAGTGCGAGTCTTCGACAGTGACCTGGAAGGTTCCTGCGGGCTGAATCATGTGCGTGCCGCTCATCCGGAGGTATTCGTCCGTGGTGGCATCATGGAACGCAGCAACTTTTCCGCAGCCGCGGGTTTTGGCTATGAAAGTGGCAAGCAGGGCGTCTTTGGTACGTTCTCCGCGTTTCTGGAAATGGTCGTGTCTGAGATCACGATGGCTCGGCTGAATCAGTCAAACGTGCTGGCTCACTTCTCACATGCCGGCTGTGATGACATGGCGGACAACACCT
>QWOO01000177.1 GCA_003669615.1 Planctomycetota bacterium | reverse complement strand
TCGCAGTGCTTTCGTGAGCGGACTGTTGACAGGATTCACAGTCCTCGTTCGGCCGGGCTGGATACTCTGGCCGTGGCTCAGTTCGCTGTTGGTGCTGGTCTTTGGACGTCAGTCTCCGCTGCGGCGATTGTGGTTGTGCGCGCTGGTCTTTGGTGGCTGCTATTTGGCGTTGCTGCCATGGGGTTGGCGAAATCATAATGTGACCGGTCACTGGGTCTTCACATCATTGTGGTCCGGCGCAAGTCTGTACGACGGATTGCATCTCGGCGCCACTGGCGAAAGCGACATGACTTTTGTCGACCAGGAAACCGTCTATACGACGATGTCAGAATACGATGCGAACGAGCACTACAAACAGCGTGCTTTCGAGTTTGTTGCGGCCAATCCCTGGCGAACACTCGAGCTTGCCGTCGTGAAGGCGGTGCGGTATCTGAGCCCAACGCTCAACGCAGCAGGTTTCTCAGGCGGCCCATTCTCCCTGTTTTGCCTTGTTTGGTATGGTGTATTTTGGGGGCTCGTGATTTTGGGGGCCATTAACCTGCGAAATAAGCGGGCGATTCTCTGTTTATTACTCGCCCCGTTTCTGCAGTTCCTCGTGGTTCATATGGTTTTTGTGGGCTCAATTCGATATCGTTTGCCGGTAGAATTTCCGTTGTCAGTGATTGCCGCCAGGGGATGGATAGTTCTGAGGCGAAAACTGAAACGAGACCAGGCTGGTTTCCAACAAACGGTGTAAGGTCTGATCGTCGGCAAGGATGTCGCGACTGGCAGGGATGCATGAAGTTTTGGGCTGTTCTCAAGTGGATGCTGATCCTAACGCTGGCGATTGTTTTCGCCGCCGGCGTGGGCGGTGTCTGGCTTTGGAAGAACGGTAATTCCGTGATTCGCCAGAAGCTGCTGGCGACATTCGATAAAGGTGCGCCTGATTTAGAACTGCGCCTTGAGCACATTGAAATGCTCGGCACTTCGTCAATCAAGCTGACGGGCGTTGAAGTTCGAGATCGAAGCACCAGTCGGACGGTCCTGAGAGCTGCCGAGCTGCAGGTCTCGGTCGATGAGGCCCAGCTGGTAGAACAACAGCAGATCCCGTTGCGAACAGTGAAAGTTTCAGGCATCGATATTTTGCTGCGTCGATTTCCGGACGGACGCTGGAACTGGCAGGGATATCGGTTTCAGCGGATTTCGGACGCTCCCTTCATTCCTCCGTCCATCACTCTGGAAAATCTCCGCGCTCGAGTCATGCTGGAGCACAAAGGTGACATTCCGCCGGCCAGTTTATTGGTCAGCAGCCCGCAGTTTTTGGCGATCCCTTCCTCCGGGACGGAGTACGATTTCTCCGGGTTGTTGACAATGCCTGGGGCTGGCGATCTGGCTCTGACCGGTGACTGCGATCTGGAGCAGAAGACGTGGAGTCTCGGCGGCACTTTGAACAATGTGAGTGCCGATCAGAGCCTTCTTGAAATGGCCAAGTCGACCGCGCCGCAACTGGCCGAGCAGTTGCAGCGTCTTGATACGTCCATGGCTCAGGTGCTGCCTCGTCCCACTGCGGCTCAGACGGCTTCATCGTCTCAGGATACTGCCGCGATTGTTATCGGTGCCAGCGGTGTTTCGCCAAGGTTTCTGGGTGTGCTGGATGTTGACTTCAAAGTGGAAAAACGGTCCGACCAGTCGGTGCCCGATCTCCGGCTGAAAGTGGACATTCGAGACGGCCAGCTGCGTTCTTCAGTTGTGCCCATTCAACTGACGGATGTGCGAGCCAAATTCTTCTGGAGCAATTCGGATGTTGTCTTTCAGCTGTTGAACGCTCGCGATGGTGACGCGTTGATCACCGGCGAAATGCTAATGCCGCTGGGAGCGGACGCGGAAGCGCCGGTCGCGCGACTGCACCTGGAAAATCTTCCGGTCAGCCCCGAACTGAAGCCGCTCGTTCCGCAGAAGTCACAGAAATTCTTTGATCATTTTCAGCCTGTGGGCATGATCAGCGGCGACGTAGAACTAAAACGGAATGCCGCCGGCAAGTGGCTGCCTGTCAGTGTGACGGGGAAAGCAGTCGACGCGTCTATTCTGTTTCACAAGTTTCGATATCCGGTGACGGGGATTTCTGCGTCGCTTCGCCAAAGGACAAATTCCGAGCCGGCTGCATCTCTGAGTGAGATTGTGTTTGACGTCAACGCCGAGGGTAAGCTGGGTCCTCAGACAGTGTTCGCCAGTGGGTATCTGAAGAATCCTGGGCCCGAGATTGAGATGGAGTTCAATGTCCATGTGGACGAGCTGCCGATCGATAGTCGGCTGCGTGATGCTTTGGAGGAGCAGGGACGCAAGGTTGTCGACACAATCAACATCACGTCCGGCCTGATCAGCGCAGATGTGAATTGCACGCGAGCTCCTGGACTGGATCAGCCCACTCACATCGTAATGAGCAGTCATGTGTCGGATGCGAAGATGCAGTTTCGCAATTTCCCTTATGCAATTGATCGACTTAGTGGGCAGGTGGACTTTCATTCTCGGGAAAAGAGCTGGACGTTCAGGGATCTGCACGGCTGGCACGGACCCGGGGAACTGACAGGAGCAGGAACGTTTCGAGGACTGCCGACGCCCGGTCAACTGCAGATGTCGATCACCGCAAAGAACGCGAGACTGGATGGCGACCTGTTCAACTCTCTGAATGAATCGTGCCGCTCGATCTGGACCATGCTGAATCCGGAAGGCAACATTAATCTCACGACAAAGATTGACTGGACTGCAGCGCCCGGGCAAAAGCCGGTTGTCAGTCTCAGCGAGGTCACCATTTTTGACGCGGCTATTTATCCGAGGCCGTTTCCGTTTCGTATGAATGTGCGATCCGCGACGCTTAGCTACGATCCGAACGATCCTAAGTGGGCTGGTATGCAACACTGTGAAATCCATTCACTCAATGCGGAGCACGACGGGGCGCGAATTACGGCAAGCGGATGGGCTGAAGTGGGTATCGACGGTCTCTGGCAGCTGCATCTAAACGATCTGAATGCCATTGAGTTGAAGCCGGACGACAGTCTTCGAGCAGCGCTGCCTACGGGATGGCGCGAGACTTTGTCGCGACTTTCTCCGAACGGCATGATCTCCGTGGAATCTTCTGAACTGGAATTTCGCGGGATCAATAACAATCAGGCTCCCATCACAGCCGCATGGGATACGACGCTGCGATTGAAAGAATGCGAAGTGGCGGCCGGACTTGATCTGAAGAAAGTCTCCGGAATCATCCGCGCTGCAGGTTCGTGGGACGGATACCAACTGCAGAATCGCGGCACCATTCGACTGGACAAAGTGGAAGTCCTCGACATGACCATTGCCGGTATCAATGGTCCATACACCATGACGGAAGAAGAACTGGTCCTTGGAAATCGCGACGTGATTCAGGGGCGAGTTCGTCCTCGTGACGTGCCTGCGCAGGAACGGATCCAGGCCCAGGCTTATGGTGGTTCGCTGGAGATGGACGGTCTTATCAAACTGCGGGCCGGAAGTAATTATCGCTTCTTTGCAGAGCTGCGAAATGCATTGCTGGAATCTTACGCGGCCCGGCATATGCCAAGTCAGTCGAATATGAAGGGCGTTGTTAACTCGTGGGTCTTCGTAACAGGCGATGGAGATTCGTCGTCAAACCTCCGAGGCAATGGGCAGCTGCAGATTAACCCGGCCGCCTTGTACGAAGTTCCTGTCGTTCTCGAAATGTTGTCCGCTCTGAACAAGTTGAACTTTGCGGTGCCGAATCGCGCGGCCTTCGATTACGCTCTGATGTCCTTCAAAATTGAAGACAGTGCGTTTCAGTTTGATCCGATCGATCTCGTTGGTGACGCGCTCGCGCTGCGTGGTCGCGGCAGTGTGGGCTTCGGCGGCGACGTGGTGCTGGACTTCTTTTCGCGTCCGACACGCCCCAAAGGCCTTCCACTCAGTGGAATTCTGCCCTCACTGGCGACTCAGTGGGTGAATGTCAAGGTTCGTGGCACCATCGACAAGCCACAGACGGATGTAAAGAATCGCATCAAACTCGATGAATCCATGCGACAGTTCCTCGGTGCTCAGCCACGCCCAGGCGGCCCGATTCCCGGGCTCACCATTCCGACCCTGTTCGGCCAGCCGCCCGGCCCGCAGGTTCGCAGAGCTCAATGACGTGCCACAAATTCGCCGCCGGTGCGCAGCATCAACGCCTGAGCCATGTTCGCTATCACTCAGCATGCGTGACATCTAGAATCGGACTTCGAGGTGGCTGACGGTATCACTGTTGGGCCGTGTAATTTGGCGGTTCATGGCGGGAAGGGTGCGGACATTTGTGACCAGGAAAAGTGCGTTGGGAAATTCGAAACAGAATTCTGAAGCAAACGATGCTCAGGAGCTGCTGGCGATTCGCAAGAAGCGAGCGAAAGCGGTAATCACCGACCTGAAGAAATTGTTTCCGGTGGCCGAATGTGCGTTGAATCATTCGTCTGCATTTCAGCTGCTGGTTGCGACCATTTTGTCGGCTCAATGCACGGATGAACGAGTCAATCAGTCGACGCCGGAGCTGTTTCGTCTTTATCCCGACGCGGCTTCGCTGGGGGCCGCGACGCAGGAAGATGTGGAACGCATCGTGAAGCCGCTGGGCTTCTTTCGAAACAAAGCAGCCAACATTCGCGGCATGGCGCAGGAGCTGACGAATCGCTTTGGCGGAGAGATTCCTCAGAACATTGAAGATCTTATCAGCTTGCCCGGCGTTGGCAGAAAAACGGCCAGCGTTGTGTTAGGCACGTGGTTTGGAATTCCGTCAGGTGTTGTCGTGGATACGCATGTCAAGCGTCTGACATTTCTGCTGGGCCTCACGACATCAGAGAATCCGGAAATCATAGAACGTGACCTCATCGCGATCCTTCCTCAGGCTGAATGGATTGAGTTCTCTCATCGCCTGATCCATCATGGTCGTCGCACGTGTATTGCGAGGCGGCCCAAATGCACCGAATGTGGCCTTCTCAAACACTGCCCGCGCAACGGTTTGTCACCGCTGGATGGTGTCTGATTTTCCAGCGGCTGTTTGAGTGGTCTCGAGCGAGAAACAAAATGACATTGAATCGAATCCTGTTGTCCACAGCTATGCTGATCGTGTCTTCCTCTGCCATGTCGCAGGATGTCGCCACGGAGGACCCTGTCATCGATGCCGTCGTGCGCTCCATCACTCAGCGACGTGACACCACCTGGCAGATGGCCCAAAAGATCTGGCTGGCTGCAGAACCCGGTTATCAGGAATTCGCCTCATCAGCATTGCTTGCGGACGCGGCCGAAGCGGCAGGTCTGAAGGTGACTCGGGGCGTCGCCGAGATCCCAACCACCTTCATCGCGGAGTTTGGTTCCGGCAAACCGGTGATCGGAATACTCGGCGAATTCGATGCGCTCCCGGGGCTTTCTCAGCAGGCAGAGCCGGAACCGCTGGCTCGAGACGACAATAATTCGTACGGTCATGGCTGCGGCCATCATTTGTTTGGCACGGCTTCTTTGTCGGCAGTCATCGCCGTGGCCGAACAGATCAAAGCGGGTACGATTTCGGGCACGGTCCGCTACTACGGTTGTCCGGCGGAAGAAGGCGGCAGTGCGAAAGTCTTTATGGTGCAAGCCGGGCTGTTCAAAGACTGCGATGCTGTTTTGCACTGGCATCCGTCGAGCAAAACTTCGGCTGGAGACCGTTCCAGCCTGGCTCGCGTGGCAGTGAAGTTTCAGTTTCGAGGCCGCACGGCACATGCGGCCGGATCACCCGAACAGGGGCGATCGGCGTTGGATGCTGTTGAGCTGACAAATCACGCTGCGGAACTTTTGCGTGAGCACACTCCCGAAGCAACTCGGATTCATCACGTGATCACCAGCGGTGGTGATGCGCCGAATGTTGTTCCGGCGTTTGCGGAAGTCTACTATTACATCAGGCATCCGGAGGCTCGATTTCTCAAACCGCTGTACTCGCGACTTGAACTGTGTGCCAGGGCCGGCGCGCTGGCGACAGAAACGGAACTGACTGTTCGCTACGAAGGTGGCATTCGAGAAATTCTGCCAAACCAGACTCTGTCGAATATGGCTCGCCGACGTTTGGGGGAACTCAACGACATTCAGTATTCAGAAGACGAGCAAAAGTTCGCCGCGCGGCTGCAACAGCACCTGACAGAACCGCAACCGCTGGACAGCGTGCAGCGAGTCGAAGACGTCGATGGCACGATCGGCAAAGGGTCGACGGATGTCGGCGACATTTCGTGGGTCGTTCCGACGACCGGCTTCACAACGGCCTGCTGGGTTCCCGGCACACCGGCGCATTCATGGCAGGCGGTGGCCTGCGGTGGCACGACCATCGGTGAGAAGGGGCTGCACCTTGCGGCTCGCACTCTGGCTGCAACGGCGGTCGACATGTATCGAAGTCCGGAGCTGCTGCAACAGGCCGCAGAAGAATTCAAGAAGCGAACAGGGATAGAAAAATATGAATCTTTGATGCAGCCTGGCCAGAAGCCTCCGCTGGATTATCGCAATCCGCCCAAATCGTGAGCGTCACCGGTCGTCAGTGAAGAATGGGCCGTCTGATCTTCCGCGAGTCGTTGCAGGAGATTCCACAGCCACTGCTGAAATTCGGTTTCGATGGACGAGGCAGTCGCGGTGACTTCCGCATGGCTCAAAAGATTGGTGGAGAGACCAGCCGCTACATTGGTGATGCAGGAGACTCCAAGGACTTCGATGCCCCAGGATGCCGCGTAGATCGCTTCGGGAATAGTACTCATCCCCACCGCGTCGGCTCCCATAAGTTGCAGCATGCGAATTTCGGCCGCCGTTTCATAGCAGGGCCCCGGCATCATAGCATAGACACCGTCACAGATCGTGAGACTGGTCGCAAGACTCTTCGCGAGCGTCCTCAATTTGCACGACCAGAGTTTTTCGTTCCTCACGGGCGGATCACTGTCGCCCAGAAAACTCGTCAGTGAGGAAAATTCTGGAAAGCGTGAGCCAAGCGGGCGAATATGACTGCGAATCAACATCAGCGATCCGGGCGTGAACGTGTGGCAGATTCCTCCCGCCGCATTTGTCACGACCAGCGTCTGAATTCCCAGCTGACGCAGGACACGAATTCCAAAAAGTATGTCGCCGAGAGAATGGCCTTCGTACGAGTGCACTCGCCCTTGCAGCATTGCCACAGAAAGCCCATGGATTTCTCCCAGCACTAATTTTCCCGCATGCCCCGTCACGTGGGGACACGGCATTCCATGGATTTCTGAATACGGGATGAACAGCCCATCCGATTGAACCAGACAATCGGCAGCAGATCCAAGACCTGAGCCCAGAATGATGCCGACCGAGGGACGCGTGAGTTCATGCTGATTCAATGTGTGACGAGCCACCACCTGACGAATGCAGTCAGCAGCAACAGCGGCAGCGGGATCCTGATTGGCAATGGACACGAACGATGGCCTCGGGAATCCGAAAACGACAGAGACGGAAATTTCTGCGGCCGATCTGAGCCGGTTACTTCTTCAAGGACTCGCTGACAAACTCAAACAACGCTTTCGTAGCAACGTCGCCCGGCCGGCCAAGGTCATCATTCAGTTTAGTGTGAGTCGAATCACGAACGCCCAGCAGATTGGCTGAAATGCCGGTATCTGCGAGAGCTGTGCTCAATCGCTCGGCCTGCGCGGAGGTGTCCGGATGACTGCTGACGTAAAGAATTAGAAATGGTGGAATCCCTTTACCTTTTGCGACATGAGTCACGGCGGAAAAATCCAGATGCAATGCGGGATCGTTGCCAAATTTTTCGCGGTGGCCAAACTTCGCCTGTGGCTGCTTGTGCACTCGTCGCCGCGTCTCAGCCGTTTCGATGATCGCCGGAATATCGTACGTATCACCATCGACAGGAACGCAGCCCGTGAGTACGGAAAACGGAACGCCTTCCGCCTTCAGATAACGTTCATTGGTGCACAGGATCGCCGCCAACTGGGCTCCGGCAGAATGGCCCATTACAAAAATTCGACCGGGATCGCCGCCGTGTTTTGCAATGTTTTTGTGAACCCAGCCCAGCGACTTCGCCACATCGGTAATCAATGTCTCCATATCAACGTGGGGCAGCAGTCGATAGTTTGTCGAGACAAACACAAACCCCGCGTCGTTGAAAGCCTGAGGCTTCATCTCCACCTGAGATTTATCACCAGTCTGCCAGCCACCACCGTGAATCCAGAACACAACCGGAAGATTCTTTGCATCGGCCGGCGAATAGATGTCCAACACCTGCCGCTCCATAGCCGGCTCTGCATAGGAAACATCACGCTGAACATTCTCAGCCTGAACGGAAGCCGACAGCAGAACCGAGACAGCTACGAGTGAACTCAGCATCAACGCGGGCATTGTCTTCATCTGTGTGGCTCGGATCTTGAGAAGAGATTTGACCTACAAGGCCGTATTGAAACGGAACATCTCTTCAAGTGCCATTGTCACGAGCACTGTACGTGACGAAAAACACCGGCCAGATTATCTGTCAACCTGTTTGCAGTTCCAGCGGCAGCGTGGCCTGAGTCGCTGCGGCAATCCAGTCGTTCACTTCGGCCAGATCGGGCGGCGTGCTGTCTCGCAGAATGCTGCGTCCCTGCGTGCTGTCGGCGACTTTACTGACCGCATCCAGAAGATCGTTCGCCACAGCACTGCTCAGACTTTCACGACTGGTCACTTTGGCCGCCACCAATAACTGCGCATCGTGACCACGCAGACCCGGGACGTTCAACATCAGAGAGGACTGTGTCTGCCAATCGCGAATCACATCGCTGGTGATATGACGAGTATTCAAGCGGCTGGCAATATCGTCCGCATCCGCCTGAAGCAGATCGTCCACAGTCGTCAGGCCGAGCTGTTGAAATCGGCTGGCAGTTTTCGGCCCGATCGATGGTGCGTCGACAATCGAAGCATCTGCCTTTAGATAATATCGTGGACCGGCAGAGCGATGTTGTGCTCGTGCCGGAGCGGCCTCTGGTGTCGGTTCGCGTCTGACGGCCGTTTCCCGTCTTGCTGCTGATACTGGTGGTGACTCTGCTGCCGCGGCTGCCACTGTCGCGAGCTTTACCGGTTCAGCGACGGGCGGTGCCACTGGTTCAGGTTCTGTTACAGGCACTTTCGGAACGGCATTCACGACCGGTGCCGGTTGTGGTTTCTGATCGTTTCGAACTGGCGCTGGCTTCCGAGCCGCGACGGGCTGGCCGAACTGCTGCCCTGCGCGACGAGGTTTTTCGGCATTCAGTACGAGCAGGGAAACCTTGCGGACTTCTGCGGCATGAAACTGTCGCACGAGTCTTTCACTTTCGGGCAGAGATTCAATCGCCTTCCCGGTGGCCTGTACTTCCTGATAAATTGCCTCTACGGTTTTCCGGTCCTGCGCATCGGCGAGGCTGTTAACAATTTTTCGAATCGGGCCATTGACCGTCGCAAGTACGGCTTGCATCGTCGGATTGACTTTCGGTGGTACGACGGATGCTTCGTCGAAAGCGCGATCGAGAATTCTGGCGAACCCAACGGTGGCG
>QWOO01000022.1 GCA_003669615.1 Planctomycetota bacterium | reverse complement strand
GTCACCAATCGGCATTTGCCTGTTCAGCTTCAGTGCCACTGCGGTAGAATTGGCAGTTTGGTCGAGATCCCAGTGACCGGTAGGAGAATGCACGTGAGCATCACAAGGCCTGCTCTTGCGGCTTTTATTCTTGGTATAACGCCGATAAGTCTGTGCGAAATCGTCGCTCAGGAATCTGCGGATCCCCGGTCCAATGCGATTGATCCGGCAGCGCTGATTTCAGCCCCCGCGTTCGGGGATTCCGGGCCTGCCATCCGCAGCCCCGGGCCGGCGATAAAGGAAAATCAGCCGCCGGGCCCAGAGTGGTCCAGCGAAAAGACGGAAGACTGGCAGCCTCGATTTCGCATTCATCTCCACCAGAAACTTCCGAACTCGGCAACTCCCGAGAACGAAGCACCAGACATCAGTTCATTGACAGTTCCGCAGATCGGATCGCCCGTCATTCCGTTTGATCCAGCATCTATTGAGGACGAGGTTGAACTGCTGAGCGACAACGTCAGTCTGGACGCGAGGAAGGATCTCAGCGGGGAGCTTCTGTATTCACTGTCATGTAAAGGAAGAATCACCCTGAACATGGACGGACTCAAAATTTCAGGACGAGATTGCAGCCTCGCTGAAGGAAAGATGACGATCCGGAATGCCGAAGTGATCACTCAACGGAATCTGACTCTACACGCTGACCGTATCACGCTGGTGCTCGCTTTGACCGGCATTACAGTGCACAATGCCGACGCGAAGATTCCCTCGGTGGATGAGAAATTGATGCCAATTCCAGACCCGATCGGAGAGATTGAAAAGGATGGAGCCGTCCCGGAACAAACCACCGCCGAACGCTCAGCCGCACCCACTTCAGCCGCACCCACTTCAGCCGCACCCACTTCAGCCGCACCCACTTCTGACATGGCATCGCCGCCTTCAGAAAAGTAAGCGAAGTTGCTATTGAGGCAGTCGGCAACAGCGTGGACTGCATGGACCGGCTTCCGGGGGCGGACAGGACTGTGCCATCTGCAAGCCGCCGGCAGAAACGCGACCGGCAGAAACGCTCATCAGCTTTTCCATCTTCATGGAGCCGCATTCAGGACAAGCTGGCTTTTCAGTTCGGCCTACAAGCAGCTCAAGATTCTGCTGACAGTCTTCACAATAAAACTCAAACAGGGGCATGACACAAATTCCTTTGATCTGGATATGACTGAACCGAGAGCGTTCTACCAGATATCGATGGTGAGCCGGACAGAATTCAGACGCTCAGTTTATCATTTGGGCTCATCTCGCGCCGCGACAGCAAACGAAATGTTCTGAAACTTCAGGCTTTGGCACAAATCGTACACGTGAATGAACTGCTGTACCTGGATTTCATCCTGAATGTTCAGAATGATTTTCGATTCCGCATCGGCTGCAGCCAGCAGAGTCAGTCGTTCGGTCAACGCTTCGCTGTCGGGCAGAAGTTGATTGTCCAGCAGAATTTTGGGGCCGGTCGGACCAGGTTCCATGCGAATCTGGATCGCGGGGTGCTCCCAATCCGCAGCCTGTTCAGCCGGTCTCTCTGCCTGTGACGATTCCGTCGTCCCATTCAGCTCTGCAGGCAACAGGTGGTCGGCGGTACCTCCGACAGATGCACAGATAAAGAACACCAGCAGCAAGAACACGACATCGATCATCGGTGTCATAGGATCCCCATCCTGTGAGGCATCACGCCGCGGTCGCACGGGGATCTCCATAGTCGACGCTCCTGACAAATGGGGCTCATGATTCCAGCAGCAGGCACAAGAACTTTCGAACACTTCGACGAACAGGCGTGATACTTCATGGGTTTCGAGTCGCCACAGCAAACTTGATGCTGCGAATGTTCTGCGCCGCACACTGCTCAATAATTTTCCGAATCTCAACGAACCGTGCGTCTTTGTCAGACCGAATGCGCACCTCTGGCGATGCGTCGTTGTTGCCATTCTTGTCCGGCATTCCTGTCAGTTCCTGGATTCTGCGGAAGACGGTGGCTTCTGGAAGTATTTGACCACCAATGGAATAGCGACCGTCCTGTTCGACCGTAATCGTCAGTCGATTCTGAGAAGCCTGATCGTCGGTGGCTCCCTGCTTCGCATCCGGAAGAGCGACGGGCCTCGACTGTTCGCTGCGAACAAAGTAGCTTGCCATCAGAAAAAAAATGATCAGCAGAAACACGACATCGATCATCGGTGTGATGTTGAATCGAAACGGAGTTCTCTGGTTGAACGTGCTGGGCAATCGCATAAGGTCTTCATCCCAGATGGATAAAGCAGGAGAATTCCGGTCGGGAAACAGTCATCTGGCATGATTGTACTGTCTGAGGAGTTTCAGGAAAATCCCGCTGACTGCAAGACATTGATCCACAACCATGACTTCACTTTTTCACCCTTGGCCAGCATGGTCCGTTATCGCAGCCTGTTCGACATTGCATTGCGGCCTGATGTTTCCTGAAATACGCCGCCTGAATGTCCCGACCCTGAAAAGTGAACAAGATCCATGCAAACACGACTCCTTGGAAAAACTGGTCTGCAACTGCCGGTGTTAAGTTTTGGTGCGTCATCACTGGGGCAGGAATTCCGCAGTGTGCAGCTGGACGAAGCATTGCAGAGTGTTCAAGTCGCCCTGGAGTGCGGACTGAACTTCATCGACACATCGCCGTTCTACGGACGTGGCATGAGCGAAGTCATGCTGGGGATCGCTTTGCGTGGCGTACCGCGCGACAGCTACACTCTTTGCACCAAACTTGGCCGCTACGATGCGGCGCACTTTGATTTCAGTGCCAAACGAGTCGCCGAAAGCGTCGACGTCAGCCTTCACCGACTTGGAACCGACCACTTTGACATCATACTGTGCCACGATATTGAATTTGTGCCGATGCAGCAGATCGTGGATGAAACTCTGCCGGCACTTCGCAAAATTCAGCAGTCCGGAAAAGTGCGATTCATCGGCTTCAGCGGCTATCCTCAAAAGATCTTTCAGTTCATCTGTGACCAGACAGACGTCGACTGTGTTCTGTCGTACAACCAGTACACTCTGCAGAACACTCGTTTCGCTGACGAAACAGTTCCGTATCTCAAAGCGAAGGGTGTGGGCGTCATGAATGCCGGCCCGTTCTCAGCCAGACTGCTGACTAACGCTCCGCTGCCATGGTGGTTGAAGGAACCAGAATCTGTCAAAGAAGCAGCGCGAGCTGCGGCGGCTCATTGTGCAAAGCATGGCGTCGACATTGCAAAACTGGCCGTACAGTTTTCCTGTGCGCATCCCGATATCACAACAACCGTGGCCGGCAGCGCCAACCCGACGAACATTCGCAACTGGGCCAAGTGGCTTGCGGAACCGCTTGATCAACAACTGCTCAGCGACGTACTGGCGATTTTCGAGCCTGTAAAAAACCTTGGCCACCTTGAAGGTCTTCGGGAAAACAACTAAGCGGCGAACGCTGATGCGAAAGCTACTCGCTGATTCCCAGGATTTCGTGCGTGTCCTTTTCGATACTTCGGAGGTATCGAATGAGCTTTTCGAAGATGTCTGAAGCGAAATCTTCGGCCGCAAAGACAGCGTTCATATTGTCCAGCATTGTCTGATCGGTGACCTCGGCGGCATCCATGATTTTACTGGCCTGCCTCAGCTGCGCCAGCTTAGGCAGAAATGCCTGCCGCAGATGTTCGCTCAGCTCGCGGGCCAGGTATTCGGCTTTATGAAAACGCTCGACGAGCGGAAAATTGTCCGGGCTGTCGTCAGCCATGCTGGCCTCCAGGAATGGATGTCTGAAATTTTGGGAAACAGTCACGCATCTTGAACTCGGATGGCAACGGATCGTAACGCCGCCAGAAAAGGGCACGGAACAGACAGCCTTTCGCTGAGAATCATCCTGCGTATCCGACGCCCAGACTACCAGCGAGCGCGGGGTTCAGCCAGAAACGTTGACGAAGAGATTTCAGAACTGCAAAAAATGGCGGTCTTCATTCAGTGAGCGTCAGCACTGCAAGCTGTCCGGCTGGTGACTTGATCTGGTCTGAGCAGTCCGCATCGATCATGGCGATGGAGAGACTCATGGGAAAAGTTTCGCCGGTGAAAGGCAATGACGAAGATCTGCATGATGCTTCCGAAAAGCACGCTTTGGGGAGGCTGGGATCAGGTTTTGGACTGAGGGAAGTGGTTTCTGAGTATCGGGTTTTACGCGGCAGCGTGCTCCGCCAGTGGGCTGAAAGTGGTCACAAATTCCACGACAGCGACATTGCTGACGTGGGACGATTCAATGCGTCAATTGATAAGTCGTTGACGAAAGCAGTAAGCCGATTTTGGATGCCACCAGAATTCAAAATATGTGATTGCGAAATCACGCCCGGGGTCGTGGTGTACCGAAAGTCTCGCCGAGTGCGACCTCAGACTTTCGGAAACAGACATCTGCCTCAGGCCGGTTCGCGTGCCGACGGCAAAGGCGGTGATTGTGTGAAGTGCAGACAATCACGTTGCCCTGTTTGGTCCAAATCAACTACCGACATGCGATTGCCCCGGGACGCGACCGACGCCGATTTGAATGCCGACCGGGACAAACGCGAGGTGACGCGGCAATAAACATCAAGGAGCTTCGATTGTCAGTTCCGTGTAGATCGGCTGAACGATGCCAGTGGTCACGCCAGGCAGGCTGATGTTGGTAGCCTCGGTGTTGTCAAACAGGCTCTCGATTGTGAGTGCGCCGAAATTTGGTACCAGCGAGTTTGGTGCGGCGGGAATATTCTCAATCAGGATCGCGGCTTGATCCACCGATTTCGCGATATTCGTCGTGGTACTGATGATGATTCCCGTGACATTGTCCAGATGAATCCCGTGATTCGCTCCTGGGCTGTTCTCCGACTTCAGCGATGTGAAGATGAATGCCGTCGTTGTGTCGCTCAGATCAAGCACAGGACCCAATTGAGTTTCCACAGTGCTCCCCGGTGTGCTGCCGACAATCAGGTCTTGAGAGTTCGCCACAAACAGACCCGGTCCATTGTTGTTGAAGATCTGCACCACGCCGAGATTCAGTATGCCCCTGGAATCACGAATCAAGACACCGTCGCCTGCGACATCATCGGGCGCTGCACCAACGGTGAGTGTGCCTGCCGAAACTGGCTGAATACCTGGCGTTGTCATATTGGAGTCGAATGTGACCGTGTTGAACCACACGCCTATGTTTGCTGCTTTGGTGACCGAGTTGCCGGAGAATCCGGTAACAGTCGTCGTCCCGGTCCCGGCTGAGCCATCAACGACAATTCCGGCTCCGGCAGACGACGAAACGGTCAGGTTGCTGAGTTGAACAGTGGCATCCCCGGTCGAGCCAGCCACGGTCGATACGTTGACGGCATCCTGCTGGACACTGATAAAATTAGAAGCTGTCGCCGAACCAGGAGTTCCGGAAATGTTCAGCACCAGATTGCCGGTCCCCTTCACCTTGGCATCAATGCCGCTGAGGCCCGTAATATTGATGCCCGTTGCCGTGACCGTGTGGTCGTTTGTGTCCGTGGTGTTGATCTCCAGTGCTGTGATGCCTGAATTCTGAATCGTGACCGACGACAGACTCGCCGACGAATTCTTCAGCAGGATGCCGCGCTCCGCCGGATTTGCGATCAACAGGTTGTTTATGTTCACGCCAGTGGACGATGTCAGACGGATCGCATCCGTCGGCGACGACGCAATCCGATTGTTTATCAGAGATACGCCCATCACGCTCGTACCGGAAATTCCACCCTGTACATCAAACCCGTTCAAGACCGTGTTGTTGGCCAACGTGACGTCGCCCACAATCTTTGACGGCAGTGCAGTCAGGGAACTGTTGGCACCGGAAAACGGCAGTTTGACATAACCAATATCGGTGCTGACGAACTGAGTCGGGCCGTTGGAAAACAGAGTCGAACCCGCTGTCATCGACACGTTCTCTGTGAACGTACCTCCGTATGGCGTATAGATCACTCCAGTCGAGGCAAGCTGATCGCTCATTGCCTTGGTAATCGTTCTATAGGGATTTTCAAACGTGCCGTTGTCCGCTACGTCCGCTTCGCGTGGGACAACATGCACGAAGTTAAGGGGAGCACCGCCGAAGGTTGCCGGACGAGCACTCTCTTCCTTCAAAACAATGTTTTGCCGACGATACACGGGATCTGCGAGACGGTGTCGCACTGTTTGACCATCAGTCGATCCGTCAGCGTTACGAAACTTGTGTCGCATGGATCGTCGTGCGAGTATCGCATGGTGAAAAGCTGTGTGGCGCAGTTCGATCATTCCGTTGACAGTCTGGCCGAACAACTCATCATCCTGAACCGAAACGCCAACGACAACACAGTCTCGAAACATCGCTTCTGCACGAACTCGCCACCCGGCGGCTGAGATCGAATGGTTCGAATCGAAGTAGTAGCCGCCGCCAAACAAACTCGTCGAGGTCTGATAGAACGTCGGGAAATTGACACCCGCTTCCGCATCCATACCGGAAAACGCGGCGGTCGAGGGAACAAAGAGGCGGTTGTCCTGAAAGTAGGCGTTCCGCACCTGATGCTGATACGTATCGTTGACCGCTGGCGTGTATCCGTTGGCTCGGAAGTCAACGATCTGTCCGAGCGATTCCACGCCAATTCCCGCCTGATTGAACAGCAGCGAATTGTCGTTCCGCGTATCCCAGTAGCCATTGATGCCGTAGATACGATTCTGATCTTCTACGAACCAGCGATAACCGGTTCCTACATTGCTTCCGAATTCTGCGTCGTTGAAAATCAATGCGCGAAAGTCTCCGAACCACATGGTGGAATCGGATTCGGCGGGTAACAGTGGAAGAAACCAGTCAAGAGAACTGTAGCTGGTCGTGTGTCCCACTCCTTCACCTGCCACATGGCGTGCGGAGATGCGCGTCATCCACGGATCCGGAGCGTACTGCGCTTCGGCAGTTTCTGCCGCTGCGATCGTTGCGAGAGTGACGAGGATCAGGAACCAGTGTTTCATGTTGACCTGCAACGGCGCAAAGGCGAGTGAATCGGGGTGGTTCCTGGAGTATCGGCTGTGACAATTGTGCCGAACAATTCAAATCTGCGGGCTCAGAAATCGCCCGAAAGAACTCGGGCGAAGGTTCCATTTCGGAGAGCAGGGCATGAACTCATCAACACCGCAGGACAGGGGGTGTCGGCAACCTGTACGGATAAAGAAAAGGGCGATCGTAAATTGCCCTTGCCAATCCAACGGATGCAGTTGCCCATGGCCGGTATTTCGGCCTTCCGGGGCTCAACACCAAACGCCACGGCCTCTACTTCGCACAGCCGTCGCCGACCTGCGGCCGATTTAGTCGACTTGGACGGCCTGAGGTTGTGACGTGTTGCCCGGTTGTTATCGTGCAGGACGGGAAGCTTTCCAAAAACACTTTGGGCCGTGAAATTTCTTCCGAGGCCCAATATCGCTATGCAGTCGTCGGATTCGAGTTTACAAGTCGATAGCCCGAGCGGCACGTTGAGAATTCCAGCTAGCTTTCTTGAGCACGTTTGATTTACTTGGCCTTCTTGCATTCATGGCAGATAGTTCCCGTAGTGTTCAGCTGATTTCGGTAGTCGCCATCAAGTTGCGTATGTTGGCTAATTCCCACACGGCTGGTCAGTTTGTGAGTCTGCGACTCCGGTAGGGTGCGTGGAGCGGAGCGCAACGCACCATGGCTTTAGACGAATTCGCATTGGTGTGTTTCGCTCCGCTGCACACACCCTACGTGAAATTGACAAATTGGCCAGCAGTACTAATTCCCATGATGCGTCTTGGAATCGATTTGCAGGCCGCATAAGATAGGGCTGTGAGGCTCTGTTCACTGTCGATTCGGAAACATTTCTGTTCCTGGATCGCCCCGCCCCGATCTCCCGCCGACCTGTTTTGCTGCGACAAATCCTATGATCCCAAAACTGCTCATCGTGGTCGGGGGCTTTATTGCTGCGATCGCGATCGGTGAAGTTTCTTCCGCGGTTGATGAGACTCCTGCAGTTGTTGATAAGCCGACATTTACGGCTGAGCAGATTGAGTTCTTCGAAGCTGAGATTCGGCCAGTGCTGGTTCAGCATTGTTACGATTGCCATAGCACCGATGCGGCTGAATTACAGGCAGGACTTTACGTGGACAGCCGCGAAGCCATGATCAAGGGCGGCGAATCGGGTACTGCAGTGGTGGTTGGCAAACCAGCGGAAAGTCTGCTGATCTCGGCGGTCAAATACAACGGCATTGAAATGCCGCCCGATCGAAAGCTCGAGCAACGTCAGATTGAGGCTCTTACGAAGTGGGTTGAGATGGGGGCTCCGTGGCCGGAAGCGACGTCAACTCCCGGAACTCCCGCAGCGGAATCGCGTCAGGATTGGTCGAAGTTCGACTGGGCTAAAGCTCAACAAAGTCATTGGGCATGGCAGTCGGTTCGGCGGCCGGAAGTGCCAGTGGTGAGTACGGTGCAGCCATCGACAGACGTCGTTAATCCCATCGACAACTTTGTGACCGCACGTCGAGCGCAGGCCGGGCTTCAGGCCGTGGCGCCAGCGGCAACGCATATTCTGGCGCGAAGGATCTTTGTCGATCTGACTGGGATTCCGCCGACTCCGGAACAGAATCAAGCGTTCACGATGGCTGCTGCGATTGATCGGCAAAAGGCGGTTGAATCGCTTGTCGAGCAATTGCTGAACTCGCCAATGTACGGGCAGCGCTGGGCGCGGCATTGGCTGGATGTGGCTCGGTTCAGCGATGGGCGAGGCGGATTTCTGGAGGGCGACAAAGCTTTGGACGACGCCTGGCGATACCGAGATTGGGTGGTGGATGCCTTCAATCGCGATTTGCCGATCAATGAATTCATTCGACAGCAAATAGCCGGTGATCTGAGTGGTGATCCCTCGCAGGCTGTCGCGACCGGTTTCTTTGCGCTGGGGCCGACGTATCAATCTGACGGAGGTGACCCGGACAGCATTGCGCAGTCACGAGCAGAAACGCTTGATGATCGAGTCGACATTTTGACGCGGGGACTGCTGGGGATTACAGGCTCATGTGCTCGCTGCCATGATCACAAGTTCGATCCGATACCTCAGCAGGATTACTATTCTCTCGCCGGCATCTTTAACAACTCGGCGACTCATGATTTACCGCTGGCAACAGCGGATGTCGTCAAGCGATTTCGCGATCACCAGCATGCGGTTGAGGACTTGAACAAAAAGATCAAGACGTTCCCCAAGCGGTCGAGGAATGAGAAAAATCCCGCAGCTGAAGAGGCCACTAAGGAAGAGGCGACTCCCGAAGAACAGACACAGCTGGATCAATGGAAAGCCGAGCTGACTGAGCTGCAAAAGAATGCTCCGCCCGCTCTGGAGACAGCTCATACTTTGCACGAGACCGGTCACGACGACATGAAGGTTGCTCTGCGCGGTAATCTGTTGAAGACCGGTGACGTGGCGCCTCGTCGTTTTCTGCGAATCTTCTCGGGAGCTGAGCCGACAGGTTATACAAAAGGCAGCGGTCGTGAAGAATTGGCGGCCTCAATCGTGGATCCTCAGAATCCGCTCACCGTTCGAGTTTTCGTGAATCGAATCTGGCAGCATCATTTCGGAGCCGGACTTGT
>QWOO01000152.1 GCA_003669615.1 Planctomycetota bacterium | reverse complement strand
TCAGACGCTCCGACATGGTTTTATTCGGGCGGTGACGAACGAAATCGAATCGTCGACAAGGGCTCACTCAAGCCCGGCCTGCCAGCATTTCTAAAGCATGCGAACGCGTCCGTGGAATCAATCAAGTCTGTTCAACTTCCACCGCGAGCGTGGTATCCGGGCCTTCGTCCGGAGATTCAGGAGTCAATCCTTGCAGGTGCGAAGTCGGCCGTTGAAAAGGCGAGAGTAGAAGTCAAAGCCGCAAGAGAAGTGGCTCCTGCTCTGCCTGAAGAAGTGAAAATCCAGCTGGCGAAAGCAGAAGCCGGTTTGGCAAATGCTGCAAAGGACGCGCTCGCAGAAAATAAACCGGGTGCGCTCAGTGGTCAGCAGTCTCTGTTGTTTGACGCTGGCGCAGGTCGCAGCATTGTGCAAAATCGACTCAAGACACTTGCCGCGCTGGAGCATGGTGCGGCCTTTGAATTTCAGCTGCTGATTATTAACGATGCTCACATCAATTTTCAGTTCGCTCGCGACATAGCCAACGGCCTGACCGCCGGGTACCTGGCCTTCGACAACGGTCGAATCATGTCGTACCAGTCGAGTTCTTATACCGAATTCGAAACCGGTCGTTATGACTTCGCAGCTGGACAGACACAATTTCACGTGCGTCTGGTTCTGAATGTTAACGATGATCATTCGTTGCTCACGGTGCGATCCGTGACGGACGGAAAGGTTCTGGTCGATCAGGTTCCCGTCGCATTGAATGGATGGCGTCCGGCAGGTGATGACAATCAGGGACTTTCGTTTGATGCGAGACCCGGAAGTCTGGCTGCCGTGGACGATCTGATGTTGTTTGGACCGGATCAGTCCGCATCATCCGGAGAGCCTCTGCTGGTGTGGGATTTTGAGCCGGCCGTTTATTCGGAAGGCATTTCGCCAATCAGTCTGGAAGGCTGGGAAGGATCGCCTTATGCCGCATTGCCCGGGAGGGCGATCGTCTCTGCGACGGCAGCCAATAAATCCCTGCAACTTGCGATGAATGCGGTCAAGCTGGCAAAAGCCGCAGCGAGTCGACCTCAGTTGGCAGTTCACGCGGCGGAAGCCCGGGTTGTGGCGGCTGAGGCGGAACTCGGCAGTCTTGAGGCACGGATTGCGGCAGATCGAGCGCAATATGAAGGAGCCGGGACTGGTGAACTGACGCCTGAAGTCGTCGGATCGCTCATTCGCCTGGCCAGTCAACGTGAGCGTGAGGCGGCATTAAGGAAAGCAGAAAGTGATGTGCGCAGCGGTGAACTGGCTCACGCAACCGCCGAAGCCAAACCTGCAGAGGATGCGGCTCGTGCGAATGAACTTGCTGCCGCTGCAAAAGCGACGAGCGACGCAACGGCCGCCATGACGAAAGCGATGGCATCGCTTGCTGACGAAAACCAGGCAACCGTTTATTCGCCGTTGAGCCCTCTTTATCCAAAGGAAAGTACAGGCCGACGTCGAGCTCTGGCTGAGGCAATCACAAGTGTGGAAAATCCGCTTACGGCACGGGTCGCCGTCAACCACATCTGGGCTCGGCATTTTCATCGTCCGCTTGTTTCGAGCGTTTACGATTTCGGTCGAAACGGAAACGATCCGACTCACCCGGAGTTGCTCGACTGGCTGGCGGTGGAGTTTATGGAATCCGGCTGGAACATGAAGCATCTGCATCGCATCATTGTGAGCAGTGCTGCGTATCAGCGAGTCTCGTCGGTCGGCGATACCGCTCTGAATGTTTCAAAAGATCCGGAGAATGCGTTGCTGTGGCGAATGAACGCGGGCCGTATGGAATCAGAGGTCGTGCGTGACAGCCTGCTGTTTGTGGGCGGTCAGCTGGATTTGACAATGGGTGGCGTGGAACTGGAAAACACGGAATCGCTCACGACTAAACGCCGGAGCGTCTATTACAGTGTCTATCCCGAAGCTGGCGGCAAGAGTGCTCTTGGGGAACTGTTCGATGGCCCTGATCCTCTGGATTGTTATTGTCGAGCCAGCAGTATTGTGCCCCAGCAAGCTCTGGCGCTGACAAACAGTGACCTCGTGCACCAAACGAGTGTCGCGATCGTGGCTGCATGGACCACGCAGAATACCTCCGGCGAGAATAATGATGAGGCGAACCGAAAGTTCGTTAAAGCGATGTTTGAGCAAATCCTGACTCGGGCACCGAGCGATGCAGAGATGGATGTCTGTCTTGCCGCCCTGCAGAAACAATCATCTCTAACGGCGGACAATGATGCGATTCAGCAAAGACGCCAAGGCTACGAAAGCATCGTGCGGATTTTGTTGAACCACAACGATTTCTTAACCACCCGTTGAGCTTCACGCTCCGAGCGAAGATTTGAGATTTGAGATTTGAAAACTGAGCCCTCCCATGACTAATCCTCGACGCGCGTTTTTATCCGATCTCGGAATGGGAGTCACCGGCATGGCATTGGGTGCGATGCTGGCGGACGATGGAGTGGTGCGCGCGGCGGAGTCTGGCGGTTCCGTACCAGCCCCCACGCAGTTTGCACCGCGAGCAAAATCCGTAATCTGGATTTTTCTGTCCGGCGGCTACAGTCATATGGAGACCTTCGATCCCAAGCCTGCGTTGAACAAATATGCGGGGATGACGTTCGATAAAACGCCGTTCGATAACCCGGTCAATTCGCCGCTGCACAAAAAGCGATTTCGTTCCGTACCTTCCGAAGAGATCAATGTCCGCGACGTTTACCCGACGATCTTTCCTATGCAGGTGGGCTGGAAAAAACGAGGCTCCTGCGGCATCGAGATGACGGACTGGTGGCCCCACCTTTCGAAATGTGTGGATGATCTTTGTTTTGTTCGCAACATGTGGACCACCGACAACGACCACGCGGCTGAGAATCAGTTTCACACGGGGCGTCACAAGCTGGACGAATCACAACCCAGCGTCGGCGCGTGGGCTCATTATGGCCTGGGAACTCTGAACGAGAACCTGCCGAAGTTTGTCGTTCTGGGTGGCCCCACTCGTTCGGACACCCGCGAATCCATTGATTCGCTGTACCTTGGTCAGCAGTATGCCGGGATCCCGATTGCGCTGGACCCGAAGAACCCGCTGCCGTTTGCCCAGCGAGCCGCCGGGCAGACCCTGGAACTGCAGCGAGCCGAATACGATGCCATTCATCAGTTGAACGCTTTGACGGCCGTGGAGTACCCGGAAGATCAGGCTCTACAGGCGCGGATTCGATCATATGAACTGGCGTTTCGAATGCAGGCCGCTGTTCCCGAGGCGGTTGATTTTTCGCAGGAGTCCGCCGCGACTCAGGAAATGTACGGCTTGAATCAGGAAGCCACGAAAGTCGCCGGGCAGCGACTTTTGGCGGCTCGCCGAATGGTCGAACGCGGCGTTCGATTCGTGCAGGTGTTCCCGTCCGCGTATGGATCCTGGGATTCGCATCAGCAGCTCAAAGATAACCATACGCGGCTGTGCGCCAACGTGGATTTGCCCGTCGCGGGGCTCATCCAGGACCTGAAACAGCGAGGACTTCTGGATGACGTTGTCGTAGTGTTCGGGACGGAATTCGGAAGAACCCCCGGTCTGGAACTTCGCGGCGGTGGAAACACAGGACGAGACCATCATCCGAACGGCTTCACCGTATGGATGGCCGGCGCCGGGCTGAAGAAAGGCTACGTGCATGGGGCAACTGATGAACTTGGCTACCATGCTCTGGGCGACGGACACTACGTCACCGACCTGCATGCGACCGCCCTGCATCTGCTGGGCCTGAACAATCGGACTCTGGAAATTCCCGGCCGCAAACGGTTGGAAATTGACCACGGCCGAGTCATCGACGACATCCTTGCGTGAAGAAAATAGTCGCCCATTCCTGGGCGGTTAACTCAGGGACCATCGTCGCTTCGCACCCATACGTCAGCCATGCATGCGAGCGGCAACTGCTGGGGTCGAATTGGAATTGCACAGGAGCCATCTCATTTGAAGCAGCGAATCGCACGATTAACCACGATTAAGCAAATGTACCGTCTTGTGATTGGCGAAGGGAGGCGGCTCCAATTGTTTTGGGGCGATTGATGCGCGTATCCTGCACGACACGGGTATGTTTGCATTTTTTTGCGGTGAGTTGCCTGTCATCCTGACGATTGGAGAATGATCTGTTGCCCGGGTTGTGTTGAATGGCATTCTCCGATGAACATTGCCCCGGATGGGACGTGAGATCCTCCGCCCCGCCTCGTTTAGGAAGACAGGACAGGCGCTTCGTTCGGCACATGTGCGGATTCTCAAATCCGCGGTTCCGACGTGTGCTGCTGTGAAAGTGCAGGTCGGGTGTATAATCGTCAGTGAGAAAACCCGTCAGAACCTCGTTCATCACCGATGGCATGCGTTATCGGCCTGAGTGTTTCGTCAAATGAACTGCGGAATCAGCGTAAGGATTTAGAAATGTCAGAACCGTTAGATGCTGTCCACCATATCGCGATATCTGTTGACAACATTGCCACTGCGATTGAGTGGTACACGAAAGAGTTCAAGTGTGAGATCGCTTATCAGGACGAGACCTGGGCCTTCCTGAAGTTTGCGAATATGCATTTGGCACTCGTTCTGCCGAATCAGCATCCGCCGCACATCGCGTTCGTTTCCGACAAGGCAACGGTGCATCCGGCGTTGAAAGGTCATCGCGACGGCACTCGTTCCGTTTACATCAGTGACACAGCTGGCAATGCAATCGAACTGATGGATCCTACTAGTCTTTAGGACTGGGGCTGCGAGATGTATTGGCGCAGAACCGTGGCAGCCTGTTCGGGCGCTACGGTTACGATGTCGACACCTGTCAGGAATTCCCATCCGGCCGATCGTCCTGTTCTTGGCATCAGTTCCAGCATCCATCGGAATTGTTCTGGCTGATTGAGGCGAGGGTGCGGCAGGATGAGGTTGAAGGAAAATGGTTCTCCAAGTGCCTGCTCCAAAGCCTTCAGCATGGTTTTAACAAGTTCGGCGAGTTCCATGGTGGCAGCCTGATCGGCGTTCAGAAATGACCTGTCCGTGGTCGCGTGGGGAACGAAACGCAGATGCCACGAGGTGCGTGACGCGAACGGACACAGCACAACAAATCGGTCGGACTGAAGCACGATGCGTTTTGCAGATTGCAGTTCCGCCTGCAAAAGGTCAAGAGTCAGCTCACGCCCCGTAGACTGGTAATACCGTTTCGCTCTTTTGTATCGTTCGGTGTCCAGCGGCGTCGAGTGTTGAGAAGCGATGATCTGCGAGTGGCAGTGGGAAAGTGATGCGCCGGCGCTGAAACCTTCATTACGAAAGATTGAGACGTGGCAATACTCGCCGACCTGCGCGAGCTGACGCAGTCGAGCTTGCCAGGCAGAAAAAATCCGGGCTATTTCCACTGTCGAAAATTCGGTAAGGCGAGCCCTTGAATCAGGGCATTCGATCACGACATCATGCTCACCACACGCGGGCTGAGCGGGAAAGAAATCGGACCCTGACAGAGGCACTTGTGTCTCGTCGATTTGCTGGCTTTCCATCATCGCTGGATAGCGGTTAGGGACGACACGAAGTTTCCAGCCACGACCGTCAGGCGGCGAGTTTGTTTCCCGGATGGCAAAGCGTTCGTGCGGAGTTTCTGCTTCGCAGCCTTCAGCGAACGGATCGTCGTTTCGGTTGAGAGATGGTTCCGGATGAATCGCGGAGGGGCGAGAAGAGCGTACCGGAGCGATAAGAACTTTCAGGCCGGTCAGCGGATCCGTTCGAAACTCGGGGCCATTCATGGAGTCTGCAATATCAAGAAGGAAGTACGGCGGAAGAATAGTTCGGTGCGTTGCATTGCCAGTTTTTCAAGAAACGATTCAAGTGGTTTCCGTGTGCCTGGCAGGACCAATGCGATTCAGATGCATCATGGCCACGCAGACGAGAAAAGCAAAATGGCCGCCGTTCCTGCAGTTTTTGCCTGTCCGGGTGATCCTCGAATTTGAGACACATGAATTTGCCCTCCGAACACGACTCCAATTCCCCGCGTCTTGTGATTTGCCGTCGATCTATTAGAACATAGAGTTTCCAAAGGAATTCCGACAGGGGTTTCTCTGGACATGTGCTGCCCATTTTCCTGTCTCTGAAGCAAAGTTTCCTATCGTGTATCGAGTTCTCATTACCGACAGCCTGTCCAAGGCCGGCCTGAAGATTCTGGAACAGACAGAAGGCATTGAGGTTGTCGTCAAGAGTGGCCTGACTCCTGCACAGGTTCGTGAAGAGCTGAAGTCCGCGGATGGCATCATCATTCGCAGCGGCACAACTTTGACCGCGGAACTGCTGGAAGGCCAGGAACGGCTGAAATGTATCGCTCGCGCCGGTGTCGGTGTCGACAACATCAATCTGGAAGCGGCCACTCGGGCCGGTGTCCTGGTCATGAACACTCCGACCGGCAACACCATCAGCACGGCCGAACATACGTTTGCCATGATGCTGGCTTTGTCGAGAAACATCGGTCCGGCTCACGCCAGCATGAAGTCCGGCAAGTGGGACAGGAAGTCATTCCAGGGAACACAGCTCGCCGGCAAGACTCTGGCCGTTATTGGCCTGGGGCGAATTGGTCTGAGCGTTGCCTCCCGCGCCGCGGCTTTTGAAATGAACGTCCTCGGCTACGACCCGTTCCTGTCAGAAGAAAAAGCCAAGGAACTGGGCATCACTCTGTTCCGTGACGTCGATGAGATTGTCAAAAAGTGTGACTATCTGACCGTTCATACTCCGCTGACCGACGAAACGCGCGGCATCATCAACGCCGCACGCATCGCCACGATGAAGAAGGGTGTTCGCATCGTCAACTGTGCTCGCGGTGGCATCGTTGATGAGAAGGATCTGGCCGACGCGATTGAATCGGGTCATGTCGCCGGGGCAGCTCTCGACGTGTTTGTGGAAGAGCCGCCAAAGGATCGCCGACTGATCGATCTGCCTCAGGTTCTTGCAACACCACACCTCGGCGCTTCCACGGAAGAAGCCCAGGAAATGGTCGCCATTGAAGCGGCCGAACTGGTGGTGGCCTATCTGAAACGCAATGAGATTCGTTGTGCTGTGAACATGGCTCCTGTCTCTGCATCTGAGATGGGTGAGCTGAAAAATTACCTGAACCTGTCTTATCGCCTGGGTTTGCTGTCCGCTCAGATGATCAAAGGTCAGGGGCTGAAGGGCGCAGAAGTCATCTACCGTGGCGAAGCCGCCAACAAGAAGACTCGCATTCTAACCAACGCCTTTACCGCCGGTCTTCTGGAAGCGGCACTGGACGAAACCGTCAACATCATCAATGCGACCTCCGTGGCGCAGGCTCGAGGAATTCATATTCGCGAGTCCGCCAGCGGTGACTGTGAGAACTTTTCGTCGATGGTTTCTGTTGTGCTGACAACGGACCAGGGGACGTTTGAGGCTTCGGGAACGATCTTCGGAAATCAGTTCCTCCGACTTGTGCGATTGAATGAGTACCACTTTGAAGCGTATCTCGACGGCTTGCTGCTGATTTATCGTCACCGCGACGTGCCAGGTCTGATCGGCTTCATCGGCACCGTGTTTGGTGAGCATAATGTTAACATTGCTCAGATGGCCCTGGGACGGAAGCAGGATCGACCGGGCGGAGCGTCCGTCGCAGTTCTGAACCTTGACAGTGAACCGTCTGCTGAAGCGATTCAGAAGATCAAAGGGCACAAGGAAGTGACCGGCGTGGACATTGTTCGCCTGCCGCCCGCGGGCGCACCCCTGCCCTGGTTGACTGCGTCATAATAGTCACAAACGGCGGACTGGTGGCGCAAAGTGGGTTCAACCCCGAGGCGAGTTCTCCTTGTGCCGCACATCTTTTTTGAGCAGTGGCCCCATGCCAGCTTGCCTGGCATGAGCCAGAGTTTTGTCAGTTAGAATCTTACGCCCATCACCTGGCCTTCCCATTTCCAAGCCGCTCGCCGCCAAAGGCGGCGAGCGGCTTGGGAATGCGGGTATTAGGGAGCAAACGAGCTAACTTTAAAACTCCTTCACCCATGAGGCGAGCTCATGGGGGTCGTGCAAAAGATGTGTGGTACAACAAAAGGCAAACTCGGGAGCGGTTGGCGTCTCTTTTTTGAAGGGGCGTAAAACGTCCTCTAAGCGCAGGGTGTATTTCCCACGAACTCCGCGGGTCATCATGTCCAGCGATTTTTTTTGGCCTGTTTTCGCAGCCGCGCATTGGAGAAAAATCAGCAATCTGTGGGGCCCGTTCACGCGAGTCGGGCGGAAATCTACTAGAATCCCGCTCCGGATTCGATGTCGTGTTTTTCTTTACAATTGTGTTGCGGTTATGACTGAGCCTGAATTTGGCGTTCTGTTCGACGTAGATGGTGTCCTGATCGATTCCTATGCCGCCCACCTGAAGACCTGGCAGATCTGCTGCCAGCGTCACGGTCGGGAGTGCACTGAGGCTCAGTTTGCCGCTGGCTTTGGTCGGACAAGTCGAGAAGTGATTCGGGACACGTGGCTCAATCCTCCTGACGATGCTGCGATCAAAGCATTCGATGAAGAGAAAGAGGTTCTCTATCGTGAGCTGGTAGCGACCGATTTTCCCTACATGCCCGGTGCGAAAGAACTGATAAACGCTCTGTATGAACTGGGAATTCCCATGGCTATCGGATCCAGCGGGCCACCTAAAAACGTAGCAGTCGCGATTGAACACCTGCAGGCCCGGGACAAAATTCGAACAGTGATCACCGGTGCGGATGTGGTGCGCGGCAAACCGCACCCGGATGTGTTTTTGAAAGGTGCAGAGGGACTCGGGTTGCCTCCGTCTCGATGCATTGTTCTGGAAGATGCCTCGCCTGGCATTGAGGCGGCTCTGGCAGCCGGCGCTAAGTGTCTGGGTATTGTTTCACGCGGACATGCGTGGGACGATTTATACAGAGCAAATGATCGAGTGATGGACGATTTGCGTCAGGTGACGCCTGATATGTTGCGGCGAATCATCTTTTCTTAATGAATGCCGTCGAACGGATTCAATTGTTTTTGGAAGGCTTCCTGCGATGGCAACACACGATACGACCATCCTGATTTTTGGTGCATCCGGAGACCTGACGTCTCGCAAGCTGATCCCTGCTCTGTTTCGGCTTTCTCAGCAGCAATACCTGTCGATCAAATGTCCGGTGATCGGAGTGGCTCGTCGCGAGAAGAGTCATGAAGAATTCCGTGCGGAAATGCGGGAAGCCGTTCATGAACGCGTCGGAGCTGATAAATTTGATGCTGCGGCGTGGGATGTGTTTGCGAAACAGCTGTTTTACCAGCAGCTGGATATTGAAAACACGGCTGAGTATGCGGCTTTGAACTCATCCACGGCGGCACTGGAAGCGCAGCTGGGAATATCGAGCGATCCGACACGCGTGGTGTATCTGGCGACAACTCCTGGCCTGTTTGCGGCTGCGGTGGAAGGACTTCATGAGGGCGGGATGATTCCGCCTCGCGAGCACGACGCTCGTCTTCGTGTCGTTGTGGAAAAACCATTTGGTCGTGATCTCGTATCCGCGCAGGAACTGACCGTTGCGCTGGCTCGGCGATTGCAGGAAAGTCAGATCTATCGCATCGATCACTATTTGGGAAAAGAGAC
>QWOO01000132.1 GCA_003669615.1 Planctomycetota bacterium | reverse complement strand
GGTTGAAGGGATGACGATCGATCCAAAGTCCGGTGAATTTCAATGGACGCCTGCGGCGGCTGTCGCGTCCGGAGCCTATTCAACGACCGTCCAGCTGACTCAGTCCAGCAATCCGGCCGTGAAGCTGGATTCGAAAGTCACGATAACGATTAAGTCTGAGAACACCGCTCCATCGCTCACACTTCCGGAATCGGCGATCGTGATCATTGGGCGTGAATTTACAGCCACCGCCACAGCCACGGACGATGGTCCCGTTGAATCGCTCAAGTATTCGCTCGGCAGCGGATCGCCCGAAGGCCTGACGGTGGATTCCGCGAGCGGTCACGTAAAGTGGACTCCTCCACGCACATTCGTGCCGGGTAAGTACGACGTGGAAGTGTTAGTGACTGATGCCGGCGAAGAGCCGAAAGCCACGTCGCGCAAAATCAGTCTTGATGTTCAGGACGACAACGCCGCCTTGACTCTGCTGTCGGCCGCAGTTTCCAAAGACGGCGTCTGGTCTGCGTGGTTCAGAAATAAGGGAACCGGTAAAACGGATCGCTTGAAGCTGGGTGAAACACTGACTGTTTCGGAGATCAATGCAGAGATTGTCAGTGTGACCAATCGATTCATTACGCTGAAAGATGCGGAAGGAATCTGGAAGCTGTCTTTGGGCGATTCCTTACGTGATCGCAATCTTATTGAGCCGGCCCCGAAGGTCGAGAGCCCAGCCGAGGTGCCGACCGATAAGCCTGCGGAGACGTCCGCTGTCGAGCCGGTTACTGAGCGACCGAAGGAGCAACCAGAAACGGCGGCAGCAAAAATCGGGACTATGCCGACGGATTCAGAGACCGCTCCCGCCGAGAAACCAGCAGAGGCTGAGACGGCCACTGAAGAAGCCGCAGCGGGATCGCTCCAGGTTCCGCCATCAACGTAACTCAATATCGCCGATGGTCGATCTGTTTCGTGGACGGAAATTCGATTCGCACCCGCCGTGAGGCAACTGCTTTGAAACGGTTCAGGCGTTAGATCCTGATTTCGCGCACGTTACCGAGAGGGCGGTGCTGCGGCTGCGAAGTGGGCTCGATACTTGGCAAGAGCGGCCTCACGCTGCTCGTCATTGCTGAAGCCCATGGATTCGATGGTGAAAAGATGTGCGTCGGAAGGCACGACATCGATCCCGAACTCCTGAGGCTTCTCACCCCGCAAATGAATGGCGACGGCCAATGCGACATCTCGCGTCTGCACGGAGAATGTACTGTCAATTTCACGATCAGGAAGCAGTTCACGCACCAACTGTCCTCGTGGCGGCCAGAGCGTCTTTTCGTTGCTCAGAAGGCTCTCCACCAGAGGCAAATCTTCCGTTTGCTGGAAAGTCGCAAGGCAAAGCAGAGCGTAGTAAGTGCGTTGATTTCGAGTCGATCGGTCGAGTGTCTTCAGAGCCACTCGGCGACCTGCCGGCAACTGATGCTGCATGGCAAACAGCAGCGGGCGATCGACCGCAATGTCCGGTCGCTCAATCCATGATTCGGTGATGGCCTTCAGTGTCTTGGAGTGGACACCCTTTTCGATGAGCTTGCCGAATCGAGGATCGTCCAGAGCACTCGAGATGTTTGCAGACGTTGCTCCCTGCAGATGCAGATCCGGATTGCTTCCGAGCAGCATCAGCGCCGCGAAAGATGCAACCGGAAATGCTTCATCCGCCTGACCATCACACAACGCCGACACGGCAGCGCTGCGAGTTTCCAGACGTGTGGCAAAATCGTCCGCTGCAAACAAGCGTGCGGAAAAAAGGTCTCGCTCAGCTACCAAAAGCTCACGGTAAACCACCACTGAATCGGGGTCGTTTCCTGTCATGGCCGAGTATCTGTTCCACTCTGGCAGCAAGGCGACGATTTCGGCGGCCTCTGCTTCGCTGGTGTCGTCTTTGGAAAGCTTTTCCAATTGCTCGTCGAACAAACGCCGACGAAGGCGCGGGATCAGCACTTTCAGCTGCGTCGACACGGAGGCTGGAGCTGAGCCCATCTGCGATTCCAGCGACCTGACGTCAGACGCGGAAAGTTCCAGAACCCGCAACGCTGCTTTCTGTCGTACAGAAAAAGTCGAGGAGCCCAGATCCGTCAGAAGCTTTTCCAGTTGTTCGTCAGAACTGACGGACGACGGTTCTTTCTTTCCACCGGCATCCTGAGCGTGAACTGAAACCGTCGGAGCGGCCAGCATCAAAGCGATCAGAATATAGAAATGACGGCGGAACATGCAGGCAACGTCGTTCGCGAACGGAAGGAGCTGGGGACAAATGGCTGGACGGAATTCCTCAAGAATTTGATTCCCGAGGAACTTTCCGCATCTTGCATGACGGATGGCTCATTTGATCCTATCGCATTTACGGCAGTATTCCGTCCAAAAGAGTGCTTTTCCGCGAGTGTTGAGGCGGAAAAACATGCAAAGTCCACAGAAGCAAAAGCGTTCTCTGTACAACCGAACCCACTTACTTAACGCTTCCGGACAGGAATGCTCCTCGAAACACCTCGACTGCCGGCCCCTCCAGATTCACGTTGAAATCGTCGTCCCAGAGAACTCGGAGCTCGCCGCCTGGCATAGAAATCACGACCGAATTCCGATTCGACAAGAGCCCCGCACTGCTTGCCGCCACGGCCACTGCACACGCTCCCGAACCGCACGCCAGAGTCTCCCCGGATCCCCGCTCCCACACTCGAACACGTGCATCCGCTCCTGCGAAGTTTGGGTTGGTGGACACAGACGGGTTTGCGATTTCAACAAACTCCACATTCGTGCGGTGCGGAAAAAAAGGATGCGTTGCGATCATCGCTCCGAGTTGTTCCACGTCGACGTCACACAGCGATGGAACAAACAACACTGTATGTGGATTGCCCATGGAGACATGCGCCACGGGACTGATCAGTTTCGGCAAGGTCACATTTGTCAGATCCGAAGCCGACAAGTGCTTCACAAAACGACTGTTGTCAGCAACGCCCGAGTTCAGCTGCACGGGCTTTCCAATGAGTACTCGAACAACGGCCGTTCGAGCTTCAACACACGACTCCAGAATCTGCGAGGTGATCGAACGAACGCCCATCGAAATTGCAAACTGGGTTCCGCATCGGCCCGACTGATGCAGCCACATGGCCATGCATCGCAGTGCATTTCCGCACAGCAAACCTTCAGAACCGTCGGCATTGAACATGCGCATTCGCGCAGCGCAGGTATCGCTGTCAGGCGGAAGCATCAGTACCAGTCCGTCTGCGCCGATGCCACGATGCCGATCACTCATTTGAACGGCCAGCTGCGCGGGATCGGCTGGCAGTGGTCCGGAGAAGCCGTCGAGAAAAACGTAGTCGTTCCCGCAACCCTGCATTTTGATAAACGGGATCAAGGCCGGAATCCGCCAAAGTCAGCATTCATTGACTGCTGGGCCGACAACTGGATGCGCTCAAAAAACGAACGCAATTCCACGGGCGCGCGATCCAGGTCCAGTTCCAGATTGCCTTCGTAATGCAGCAGCACATCTTTGATTTCAGTGATCAGCGCCTCAGACTCTTCGTTGCGTTCACGTTCCTTCAATGCGTACGCCTGACCGATCATGCCCAGCAGCCGCAGGTAAGCTTTTTGCGGGATCACTTCGCCTTTGCTGCGAACGCTGCTGAACACTTTGTAGGCGCCGTCAATATCCGGCACAACACTCGACATCAACGCGACACCAAGTCGAAGTTCGGCCAGATCGGATTCTGCGGTGTCCGGAAAGTTGTTGATCACCGCTTCCCATGCCGCTCGCCGATCCGGCTGCAGCATCGCGACCGCATACTGTCGTATAGCCGTGGCTTCTTTCGGCACTGCTTCGGCTTTTTCCGGTTGAGGCAGCTTCACGGAGCGATCGAGCTGCCGACCGGCCACGAACGAAAGTGCCAGCACAGTCAGTGCTGCCGCTGCCACTTTTCGCAGATCGGGCAGGCTGCGAAGAACGTTACCGACCCAGCCCGTCTGCACTGCCAGTCGAGTATTCACGGGGACGGAATTCAGTTTTTCCAGAGCTGCTTCCAGCTCCTCTGGCGTTTGAAAACGATCGGCCGGTTTCTTCTCCATCATTCGCCGAATGACGTCACAAATCTCGAGGGGCAGATCGGCCCGCAATTCCTTCAACGGCAGTGGCTGTTCTTTAAGGTGCTGTACGGCCACCGTCACGGCGTTCTTCCCCGGAAACGGCGGACGTCCGGCGAACATGTGATAACAGGTGATTCCAAACGAATACTGATCGCTGCGATAGTCAAGCTTGTTGCCCTGAATCTGCTCGGGGCTCATGTACCACGGAGTTCCCATCGTGGTGCCGATTTGAGTCAGGTTCATCTGCGGACTGCTGGGCTGATTCAGCTGAGCCAGTCCAAAGTCAGTGACCTTTGCCACGTTGCTGCGAGTCAGCATGATGTTTTCAGGTTTCACATCCCGATGCACAATTCCCGCTTCCGACGCAGCTCGCAGAGCCGCTGCAATTTGCTGCATCCATTTGAGGCCGGTCCCGTAATCCGGGAACCCATGCTTCTTGATCCACTGACTCAAATTCAACCCGGGAACATACTCCTGAACGATATAGCTGATATTGCCTTCTCGGCCCGTTGTAATAATCTGCACAAGGTTCGGATGACTCAGACCGCCCGCAGCGCGAGCTTCCTGTTCGAAGCGTTTCAGCAGAACATCCGGCCCGCCCGCCACCGTGTCACTCTTCAGAATTTTCACCGCCACATGGCGACCGAGCGAGGACTGTTCGGCCAGATACACGTCCGCCATGCCTCCGCTGCCCAGTCGCCGCAGCAGTAGAAATTCGCCCAGCCGCAGATTGCTCAAATCGGCCGGTCGCTTCTCAGAATTCTCGGAGGATTCCGACTTGGGCATAGGTGAACCTGAGGCTCTTTCACGAACGAACTGTTAAGAAATTCAGGTGGACGGTGTGATCAAGATCCATCGGCCCCCAAAGAAGGCCACGCGCGGGGAATCAGATTCTCTTGATGAGATCAGCAGCCGAGTATCGCACTTTTTTGGCTTCAGCGTATTTATCACTGGACGAACGATAGCCCAGAGCACATCCGACAGTCGCCGTGTACCCGGTGTCCGTGAGTCCAAGCAGGAGATCCATTTTGTCCCGGACGATACCTTCCATTGGGCAGGCGTCGATCCCGAGCAGGGCGGCCGTTTCCAGCAGAAATCCCAAAGCGATATAACACTGGCGAGAATTCCATTCCTGATGACCGTTGGACATGCCACCGGTCTTGCTGAGTACCGCCTGCTTATAGCCGCTTAATGATTCCACAGGAACAGATCGTTCCGCCGCCATCGCGTCGATCAGCTTTTGAACGTAGTCCGCGTCAGTCGTTTTACGAGCTGCGATCACAACATAGTGCGAGCAGTCTTTGGGCTGACTTTGTCCCCACGCCGCGTCGGGCAATTGATCTTTCACAGTCTGGTTCGTGATGACGACAAACTTCCACGGCTGCAGGCCGTAACTGCTGGGCGAAGAAATGATGGCTGTTTCCAGAACCTTCCAATTTTCGTCGGAGATCTTCCGCGTGGAATCGAATTCCTTCGTCGCGTATCGCCACGCCAGTTTCTGAAGAATGACGTCACCGGAAACAACGCTCATAAGATCTTCTGTCTTTAACAAAGAGTGTTCAGGAATCGGCTGAGTGATTCGAGGTCGTCGGCGAATCCACGGATGCCTTCTGCAAGTTTCTCTGTCGCCATTGCATCCTGATTAAGCGTCCAACGAAACGCCGATTCATTCAGTGTGACTCTTTCAAGTTCCATTGTCCGGGCCGCAGCGGAATCCAGTCGTTTAGGAACGTCAGCGTCGGATGCCGAAAGTTCCGTGAGCAACGACGGAGATACCGTCAGCAGATCGCACCCGCACAACGCTTTGACCTGATCTGCGGAACGGAAACTGGCACCCATGACCTGCGTCTTGTAGCCATGCCGCTTGTAATAATTGTAGATCCGATGAACCGAAAGGACGCCTGGATCCTTTTCGATTTCGTAACCGCTGACTCCCTGAGACTTCTTGTACCAGTCGAGGATTCGTCCCACGAACGGGCTGATCAACGTCACTCCTGCATCAGCGCAGGCCACTGCCTGTCCAAATCCGAACAGCAGTGTGAGATTGCAGTGAATGCCATCACGTTCCAGTCGCTCGGCCGCTCGAATGCCTTCCCACGTGCTCGCAATTTTGATCAAAATGCGGTCGGAAGAAATGCCGTGCTCGGCAAACAGCCGAATCAGGTGCTTGCCCTTTTCAACCGTCGCTGCTTCGTCAAAGCTGAGTCGTGCATCGACTTCCACAGACACTCGACCCGGCACGATCTGCAAAATTCGCAGACCAAAATTCACGGACAATCGGTCAAGGACAGCATTGACCAGTTTCTGATCTGTTCCGGCGGATAACTTTGCAACGTCCTGTCTGCCTGACTTGATCGCTTCCTGAATGAGATCCGCGTATTGCGGCATCTGCGCCGCTTTGGCGATGAGTGACGGATTGGTCGTGGCATCCTGAGGCTTATTGCGAGCGATGGAATCAATGTCGCCAGTATCGGCGACGATCACAGTGTGCTGCTTCAGTTGGTCCAGAGAATTCATAGTTGCCTCCCACACTGCCAACAGAACTGTATGATCGCACCGCCCCAATTTTCAGCAACAGAGATCTGCTAATGAACCACGGCGCTCGGCTGAATCGCATCGAGAATTCTCTGGCAGGCTTCGGATTTATTCAGCGCGTAAAAATGCACGCCAGGAACACCTGCTTTGATCAAATCTTCACACTGCTGAATCGCATGTTCAACACCGATTTCAAACTGAGCCGCAGCGTCATCCTGAACGGCTTCCAGTCGAGTGGCCAGGTCGGAAGGGAATTCCGTGCCACACATTGATGTGATACGTTTGATCCGGGCAAAGTCGGTGACAGGCATGATCCCGGGTACAATCGGAATAGTGATTCCTGATTTCTCGCACGCATCGCGGAACGTCAAAAAGTTTCGATTCACAAAAAACAGCTGTGTGAAAATCGCGTCAGCCCCGGCGTCCACTTTACGCTTCAAATTGAGCAAGTCTTCCTGCATGGTCGAAGCTTCGACATGCTTTTCCGGATATCCGGCAACGCCAATTCCCATCTCGGGAGGAGTCTCGCGGATCAGTTCGACAAGTTCGTTGGCGTTCTTGAGTCCGCCTTCCACCGCCCGAAAAGATTCCTGCCCGACCGGCGGATCGCCTCGCAGAGCCATGATGTTCTGGATGCCGGCGGCCGCAGCGGTATCCAACCAGTCCTTGAGTTCTTCGCGAGTCGATCCGACGCATGTAAAATGCGCCATCGCCGGTCGCTGAAACGTTTCCAGAATCTCACGACACCAATAGGCCGTGCGGTCGCGAGTGGATCCGCCTGCTCCGTAGGTGCACGAAACAAACGCCGGATTGTAGTCTGTCAGCGTCTGCAAATTTCGTTTTAAAGAGGCGTCGCCTTCGGCCGTCTTAGGTGGAAAGATCTCGATAGACAGCACGAAAGGCTGTTTCTGGAACAGTTGAGAAAGTCGCATTCATCAAGGCTCGGAAAAGAATACGGATGGCAAAACGCGAGGATCATCGCGAATGAAGGCAGCATTTGCCACCAAAAAGGCGTGGCGAATACGCATTTGTATCCGCCACGTCGTCCGGAAAATCGACTATCCGAAACTACATCTCCTGACCCGTTAAGCGAGCCACTTCGTTCACGTCCTTGTCCCCACGGCCGGACAGACAAACGACAATCACGTCGTCTTTCGATCGCTTTGCTGCCGACTTCATCGCGTAAGAAATGGCGTGCGAAGTCTCAATTGCGGGGAGAATTCCTTCCGTCCGGGCCATCGTGCTGAACGCAGCCAGAGCTTCATCGTCCAGAATGTTGACATAGTCCACGCGACCAGAATCTTTCCAATAGCTGTGCTCCGGGCCAACTCCGGGATAGTCCAGACCTGCAGAGATCGAATGGACGTCGGATGTCTGCCCGTCCTCATTCTGAAGGACGTAGCTGTAACTTCCGTGCAAAATGCCGGGCTTGCCATGACTGAGCGTACTGGCGTGGTCGCCCGGTTTTTCGCCGCGTCCACCCGCTTCGACGCCGGTCAGTGCCACAGTCTTGTCGTCTACGAACGGATAAAACATACCGGCCGAATTGGATCCGCCACCGACGCATGCGATGACCTCGTCTGGTAATCGCCCCACCTGTGCCAGACATTGTTCCCGCGCTTCGCGTCCAATGATTGACTGGAAATCGCGAACCATCATCGGAAACGGATGCGGCCCGACAACACTTCCGATGATGTAGTGCGTATCGCGAACGGACGACATCCAGTCTCGCATGGCTTCGTTAATGGCATCTCGCAATGTGCGGGATCCTGTCGTGACGGGGCGAACTTCTGCTCCCATCGTTCGCATAATGAAGACGTTCAGTTTCTGACGGCGCACGTCTTCTTCGCCCATATAAACCACGCACGGCAGTCCAAAGCGAGCACATGCGGTGGCAGTGGCGACACCGTGCTGGCCAGCACCGGTTTCTGCAATCACGCGTGTCTTGCCCATGCGCTTTGTGAGCAGAACCTGACCCATCGTGTTGTTGATTTTGTGAGCACCCGTGTGATTCAGATCTTCACGTTTGAAGAAGATCCGAGCGCCACCGCATTTTTCCGTAAGTCGCTCTGCAAAATACAAAGGATTCGGGCGGCCCACGAAATGCTTCAGCAGGTCTCGTAGCTGCCGATCATATTCAGGATCCAGCTTCGCGTCTTCGTACGCTTGTGACAATTGCTCCAGGGCAAACATCAGCGTTTCAGGAACGTAACGGCGACCATATTCGCCAAAGCGGCCGCGTTCGTCCGGCACAGCACTGAGCGGCAATGAGCCAGAAGATTTGGGGGTTGCTGTCGACATGAAGTCCTCAGTATTTCCGATATCGAGTAGAGCGTTGATTTCTGTGGTGTCTGCGAATCCCGAAGTCAACTGGTTCTCGGTTCGCCCTGTCCAAATTATAGCGGGGACACACAAAACGACCGGTCTGTCGTCCAATTTCCTCGGAAAATGTGCTGAGCGGTCTCGGGATCACCCTCCTGTTTTCCACACGGTGAATGATTTTTTAGAGGGAAGGCGTCAATTCTCGGATCAACGCGTCAATCTGCAGCAGGATTTTGTGGCTTTCCGTCCGCTGTCGAATCTTTTTCAAATAGTTCACAGCCGCTTCGGAACGGCTTCGAGCCATCATGCGGGCCTTGCGGAATCGGATTTCCCAGATGGCCATTTCCATCATCTGCTGAGTCGACTGACGCTTCTGGTCGAGCGAATCGGCATTCATTTTTGCACTCAGTGCATCCAGCAGCTCCTTCTTTTCACCAGCGGCCAGTGTTGAGCCTTCGATTTCGCCAATCAGTTCATGATATCGATCAAGTGTTCTGTTCAAATGTTCAAAGACGATTTCGCAGCTGCGAACCATGGATGTCTGAAGGGCTCCACGAAGCTCCTGCAGAGCCTGCTGATTGGCGACCCTGGCGGATTCCTTTTCCATCACATAGGTGGCCTGCATTTTCGCAGTCAGCCGAGCCCTGTCTTCCTGTAATCGGTGCCGCCGAT
>QWOO01000109.1 GCA_003669615.1 Planctomycetota bacterium | reverse complement strand
CAGTCAGCGATATCGCGATCAGGCGCGCAACGTGGAAGACTGCCGATTTAAGCTGGTCGAATTGATCGTTGCCATCGCCACGCCGCCAGTGAAACGGAAAGCGTCAAAGCCATCGCGGGGAGCTCGGCAGCGCCGTCTCAATGAAAAGCACGTGCGTTCTGACCGCAAACAGAATCGCCGCCCCCCGGGAATGAGCGATTAGCGGGACACGCGTGTTGCCCCGGCTGGGATGAGCGGGAATTTCGAGTTTTCAGTTTTCAGTTTTCAGTAAATCACAAAACCAAGCCCCATCCGGCCTATCGGCCACCTTCTCCCCCGCGGGGGCCCGAGGGGGGAGAAGGGCCAAATTTATGTGTTCCTTGATGCTGACAAGAGATGCCGGGGAAATCTGAAAAAGCGAACATGGCGATGTCCAGCCGGAAGCTATCCACGGCCGCCTTTGGCAGCGCACTGCAGGATCGCCTCTTCAAGGCAGCGAACCTCCGCGGGATCACTAAACAGCACGCGTGATGCCGCATCGATCTTCTGCGAGACGCTCTTCCGAAACTCGCGATCGGTGCCCAGTCGCGTTGCCAGTGAGATATATTCGTCCTGAGAATGGACCACGCAGTCCATCATTTTCATCTTGCGATACAGGGCCGACGTAATTCGGCCTCGCAGAAATGCGCTTGGCAACGTCACGACAGGCGTCCCCATGGCCAACGCTTCATAGCTGCTGTTGCCCCCGCCAAAATGAAGCGGATCCAGCATCACATCGCATTCATGCAGAAGACTGAGATACTCCGTGTGTGCGATTGCCGGAATAAACAGGACCTGACTGCTGACGCGTCCGAGCGTTTTTTCCCAGCGACTCTTCAGCCGGATCGTCCATTCCGGAACGCGTCCTTCGATCACGATCAGCACCCCGTTGGGATCAGCCTCAAGTATTCCCCGCAACACAATGTCATCATCCGGATGAAACTTGAACAAAGACTGCGGGCATGCATACAAATGTCGGTCATCCGGCAGCCCGAGTCGTTTGCGAATCGAAGCCGTATTCGGCGGAACCAGCGGGCGTTCATAGAAGGTCCCGGTCAGCGGCATGCGGATCAACTGTTCGGTGTAGTGATCCTGGGATGATTCGTCGTCCAGCAGTTCGCTCGACAAAAAGTAATCCATAAATTCACTGCCCGTGGTTTCCGGATGCCCCCATGTCGCACACTGCACACGCGCCATGCGAGAACTTGCCAGCGTAGTACTCAACGCATCCATACCAACATCAGCAAAGATCAAAACAGCCAGTTTCAGATCCGCCAGCAATTTGATCGCGGCCGTAACATCTCGAGGAACCACGACGAAATCGTCTGCAGCAGATTCGAAGCGATCAGAAAACTCATCGCTGCCGCCACCCGTCGAGCACACAGTGACATGAAATCGGGAACGATCAAGCTGTTCCAGTCGGCCAACATTCAATCGGCCAATCGTATGATTGCGAAAGTAGGCCGACAAAAATCCGACTCGAACAAGGCCACCTTTCGCACGTCCGGCACTGGACCTGCGACCGCGGCCAATTGCGTCTCGACCACGTACAATGGAACCTCGAAGCTGCATGATCGACCGATCGTTCAAACCCTGATAAGGCCAAAAGAAGGATGTCGGAACCAGCAGCCGAGAAGCATCAACCACCACGCCCTTGAGCGACATATCCTGCAGGACAGATTCCTGCTCGTGTCTCCATCGCTGCAGTTCTTCGGTCGACTGATAAACGACGGGCAGGACTGACGAGGCCAGCAGTCCGTTGAGCGGCGAAGCATCCAGCGACAACAGTTCGCGATACACGTCGCGAGCCCGTTCGGGATAGCCCTGATTGAAGAGCACGTAACCCAGATTCTGCCTCGCCGCGGTCATCTTCGGATCCGCGGCGAGCGCCTTTTCGTAACAGGCGATCGATTCGGACTGACGATTCTGGTCCTGCCGCAGATTGCCCATCGCGATCCACGCGGAAGCATCCTCCGAATGTTGCTTCAACCACTCTTCCAGTTTGATCTCGTGAACACTCTTTGACGCGATCGTCGACGAAGCTGAGGCCGTCGTTGCGGACGTCGCAGCCGGAGCGCTTCGGGCCGGCGCTTCGATCGAGCCCGCTGCGTCGAAGAACCACGGTGAGCGAAGTGTCACGGCGGGAACTGTCCCCGGTTGTGGCACGATCCAGACATCGTGTTCACGACCGTCGGAACTGGCTCCGGCCACATAAGGACATGCTGCGCCGGCAGCGACTTCCACCGCGAAGATTTCGGTGACTCCGGACAGAAACTGAAACACGGCGACCGTGCGGCCGGTGATGAGATCTACCACGCCAACGCCGCATTTTAGCTGGTCGCGATGTTCGGCAATGGGGACTCCGCCGAACACCGACGTTTCACGAATGCGAGACAGTCCGACAAATGCAAACTGACCGAGAAAGCTGAGTCCTCGAGTGTAGCCGGGGAATGTTTCAATCGTCTCAAAAACGCCGGTGGCCGGATCAACGGTACACAATGCACCGCGGCCGGAATCCAGTACCCACAGCTTTCCATTGTGCCAGCGTGGCGAGTGCGGCATGGCAAACCCACGAGCGATAGTTTCGCCCGATTCAACATCGATCACCACGCCGCTGGTGGCTTTTGTCGGCCGCCAGCCAGCTGCGGAGTCAGTTTCGGACATCGCAGTGACAGAACGTGGTTTGCCCTGATCGATCGCCAGTCCATTCAGATGGCATCGGTCCTGATCGGCCAGCTGACTGATAAAGCGTGGCTTCCAGCGAGGTACGAAGCTGTAGTCTTCGTGGAGCGTGCAGAGACACGAGAACAGCGTGTTGACGACCCACAGTCCTTCGGTGCCCCAGGCCAGATCATGTCCATGAATACTGCCGGTCCATGTCGAAGTGCGGGGCACATAGCAAACGTCCCACGTGCCTTTGGGTTCGACGGAACCGGCGACGTCACGGTTGCCAACCAGAAAATTCATCTGTTTGCGAGTTCCGATGGCCAACTTATCTCCGGACACGGCAAGCCCCATCGGCTGTTCGTAACTGGAGAAGGTAATCTTCAGCTCACCATTGTGAATGCCCAGTACCAGTAACTTGCCAGCCTGATAGGTTGTGACCATCAGCGAAGCTTTGAGATGGCCGAGTATCTCCGCAAGGACAGGCGTAAATTCGTAGCGAACCTCCAGATGTTTTTCTGCGGTGCCGGAACTTTCGTCAACAGGATTCGTCATGCAGAGCCTCAACGCAGCCATGAATTCGGAAAAAGCAAATGTGCTTTAGAGCCGCTCGATGACGTGACTTTCAGAGAGCGATCACGGGTCTCGGAGTGCGGCTTTCGTGATCTTTTCACCAACCCGCTGCAGCCGCTTCACAAGTGCCACGAGTTTTAGCACACACAACGCCCCCGCCATACCAAACGCCGTGATGCCAGTGGTTTATTGACCGAAGCCAAGCTTGCCCAGCCAGCGGCGAGAGCTGCTTTTTGTGCGGCATGGTTGTACGCCGGGATTCGTGAGTGACCCATCGGGATTCAGCAGCAGCCCGAGTTGTCGGGCGTTGCGTTCAATCAACATGCGAGAATGCTCAAGCTGATTGACTTGCCGAGCGATTCGAGCTCGTTCCAGCGATAGTTCCAGTTCGCCCATGCGTGCCAATTCTTCCATCTGCTTCAGCGTGTGCCGGACCTGCACGGCGAGTTCCTCTGGCAATTCCTTCACCAGCGTGCGCAGCTGTTCGGGTGAAAGCTGGCCGGTCGCCTGATCCTGCTGTCGACGAATTCGTGCGATCAGCGTCGAGATGAATGTCTCTCGAGCACGCAGAGCTTCTCGCAATTCCTGATCCGACAGGGACTCAGGGTCCACTGCCTTTGGAATTTCTAAAGAGGGATCCTGTTCGGGAAGATGGAAGTGTCGATCCGAGCTCAGCTGAGTGACTTCGGGCAGTTTTTCCCCGGAACCATGTGAGGCCGAGCCCGTCTCCTGATCACCAAAATCGTCCTTGCTGATCATTTCGTCGCGGATCTGTTGCCACGACTGATTGACTGTGGACGCAGCGTTCTTCAGTTTAATCCCAGTGCCCGTCTTAGGAGCCGTGGATGTATTTGTTCCGGCAGACGTCGCATCCGGATCGATCGAATGAATACTTCCTGATGTCGCGAGCGTGTCGATTTTGTGCAGCAGCCGTTCTTCAATTCCCGAGAACGCTCGCTCGAGGCTCTCGGCAGAAACGTCCTGAGAACCGGAGGTCTGATAGATCATCTCCGTCAGAGTTCTGAGCACTTCGCTTTGCGCTGCAATGGCGGACGCCTGAGTGTTCTGGAGTTCGACGATTGAGTTTCGAAATTCCTCACGCAGGGCCTGTCCAAGTGTCTGCAGATCACCTCGCAGAACCGCAACAGCTGAACCCTTTTCGGCAGCTGTGGATTTCTCAACAGCTGTCGGCTTGACGACGACTTTTGCGATGGAAGAGTCCGACAGGATTTCTCTGGCCGCTTCAATCGCTGTCGGCGTACCGTGTTCTCGCTGCACTGGTCTGGCAGGAGATGTGCTAGCCGCTGGTTCGCAGGCGGCTGGTTCACTTGAGGGAGCGTCGCCGTCTCCACTGCAATGAAAGTGATCGGAATCGACCGCAGCGGCAACGGCCTGCATCAGCGAATCCAGGCGGTTGTCGCCGGACGCGGGTTTCTTATTTCTGGACGTATTGCCAGACTCAGAGCCTGCGCCAAACTCAGAGCCTGCGCCAAACTCACTGCGTGCGCCAGACTCAGCTGGCGCCAGCGGCTTGGCGTTCTTCTTCTGATTCTGAGGTTGAGGATCAGCGTGCCGACGAGACATAACGACCTCTGAGCTATGCAGGCATAGCCGGATAATACAGTTCACAAGTGGTCCGGTCGTTTCGCCAGTTTGCCGAAGAATCGCAACTTGTCATGCATTCTGCAGCCTGATGAGAACTACCTTTCTGAAACAGTAGCTCAGGTTTTCTGCCCAGGATTGATGCCGTGCCGCACCCGAAGAGTTTCCCGAGGCCGGTTTTACGGACGATTCCGGTTGAACGGATTGGCTGTGCTGTTGCTGAATTGAAAATTGCCTATCATTCCGCCCACAGGAGACCGCTGCAGACGTTTCCGGGCAGAACTGCGAGACACCTCATGGCACGTTTGATTTTAAAATCTGCGATCTTTTCTGATGGCAACATTCAGTTTTCCACTGGCGATTTGCCGGTATCGATCGGTCGCAGCCATCGCGCGGATATCACGATCAACGACCTGCTGCTCAGTCGAATCCATTCGGAAATCCGACTGTCGGAGAAAGGTGGATTTGAGATCGTCGACTGTGAATCGACAAATCTGACCATCGTGAATGATCAGGATATTGAAAGAGCCGTGTTGAAGACGGGCGACAGAATTCTGCTCGGAGATACTGAGCTGCTGGTCGAAATCGAAATGCCCGATATCGACGTGCACGAGCGAACGACTCGTGAACTTCCGGTAATGCGGCCTCCTGAGAATCCGTAATTACCTATCGCTCCGACAGCGATTTTTGGAGAAGTGTTTGTGTCAAGAAAATGGACGTTCCACCCTCACGACGAATCTGCCATTCGGCGACTCTGCGGACAGCTGCGAATTTCCCCGCTGCTGGCACAGGTGCTGATTGCGCGTGGGTTTGGTGACGCCACGGCCGCTCGAGAATTTCTTGACGCAAAAATCAGTGACCTCCACGATCCATCCCAACTGCCCGGTATCGACAAAGCTGCCGAACTCATTGTGACCGCAATGAAGGACAAACGCCGCATCACGATCTACGGCGATTATGACGTCGACGGCGTGACCGGCACCAGCATCCTTTGGCATTGCTTGCAGTTGTGTAATGCGAATGTGGATTATTACATTCCCTGTCGCATGGAAGAAGGTTACGGTCTGAACAAGGCCGCCCTTCAGCAGCTGCACGAAGAGGATCCTCGTCGACTGGTCGTGTCAGTAGACTGCGGCATCGCCAGCGTGGCCGAAGCCGAACTGGCTCGATCCATCGGGCTCGATCTGATCATCACCGACCACCATCACATCGGCGCGACGTTACCAGATGCGCTCGTCCTTGTGCATCCTCGACTGCCCGGTACCGAATATCCATTTGGAGAACTGTGCGGCGCCGGAGTAGCGTTCAAACTGGCGTGGGCGATTTGTCAACGACTTGGCGATGGCAAAAAGGCATCGCCCCGCATGCGTGAATTCCTGAAGCAGTCGGTGGGACTTGCTGCCGTCGGGACTGTGGCCGACGTGGTTCCGCTGATCGGAGAAAACCGAGTCATCGTGCGGTACGGTTTGCAGAGCCTGCGCGAACAATCGTCGCTCGGTATGAAGTCGCTGATGAAGATTGCCGGCATGATGGAGAAGCCTGAAATCCGAGCCGACGACATCGGCTTCGGGCTCGGTCCTCGCATCAACGCAGCAGGACGGCTCGGACAAGCGCGGCTCGCCGTGGAGCTGTTGACGACGGAAGATTCTGAACGCGCTGGCAAGCTGGCCGAGTATCTGGATCAGCTGAACGACAATCGTAAGACTGTCGAACGGCGGATCTTTAAACAGGCCAGGGAAATGGTCGCCGAGAATCCTGATTGGGAGCAGCACAAAACATTGGTGCTGGCAAATCATGACTGGCATCCGGGTGTGATTGGGATTGTGGCCAGTCGCATGTGTGAAGCATTCGGAAAACCGACGATCATGATTGCCCTGCGTGATGATGGAACGGGGTCTGGCTCCGGACGATCCTGGGCGGGCTTCGATCTCTATTCGGGACTGGCTTCGTGTCGCGACCATGTGCTGACTTTTGGAGGACATAAAGCGGCGGCCGGTCTGCGACTGAAGGCGACGGCAGTGAATGATGTCCGAACTACACTGGCTGCGTGGGCCGCCGAGAACTTTCATCCCAGGGTGGAAGACACTGAGTTGCGGATTGACGCGGAGGTTCTGCTGGCGGAAGTCACTTTGTCGGCTGTTCAGGAACTGGAGCGTCTGGGTCCGTTCGGCCAGGCAAATTCTCAGCCTCGTTTTGTGGCCAATCGTGTCGAGCTGGCGGAGCCACCAAAGACCATGGGCGAAGGTGATCGTCATCTGGCGATCAAGGTGCGTCAGCAGGGAACCGTGATGCGTGCCATCGCGTTTAGTCGAGCGGAATGGGCCGACGAACTGAAGGCTCTGCAGAGCCCATTTTCGATCAGCTTTGCCCCGGTGATCAATTCGTTCCGCGGCTTCAACAAGGTGGAACTGCAGCTGATCGACTGGAAACCAGCGGCCGCCGCTAAAGTTCCTGCAATGTGAGTGGCAGGAACAGATACAAGCTCGACGCGCCAGCGAGTGAGTCCCGGCTTCCGATATTTTTTTTGCTGTGAGACGAACGAGGTAGAGCGAGTTTCGGTTTACCCCGTGCTGTGTTTGATTTCACTTGTTCTTTTATGATGCCAGGGCCTTCAATGTTACTTGCTGTGGAAACATCCGGAATGCAGGGCTCAGTGGCCGTCAGCAACGGTTCACAGGTGTTGCTTGATCGATCACTGGAAGCCGGGCAGCGGAACGCGCAGTCGCTGGTTTCGGAAGTCGACCGAGTGCTCAAGGAGCTGCAGCTGGCTCCGCGGGATATCAAAACTGTAGCCGTCAGCATTGGCCCGGGAAGTTTCACAGGGCTGCGAGTGGGACTGACATTTGCCAAGACATTCGCGTGGCTGAATAAGGCGTCGCTGGTCGCTGTGGATACTCTGCAGGCGATCGCCATGCGTGCTCCCGCAAACATTCCCGTGGTAACTGCGCTTGTCGACGCACAACGCGGTGAACTGTTCGCCGGATCTTACGCGTTGGATGCCAGGTCCCAATCTCGCGGCCTGCTGGCTCCCGTGCACGTGTCGACTCAGGAAATGCTGTCCACCGAGTTTCCTCTGACAGGTCCGGGGCTGCTGAAACTGCGGCCGGAAATTGCGGCCGGACATCAGTTACTCGAGGAATCTTTGTGGTCTCCGAATGCTCGTGAAGTCGCCATCCTGGGTTGGCAAATGGCGGAGAGCGGACAACTTTCGATTCCTGAAACGCTGGAACCGGTCTACATTCGGCTGAGCTATGCCGAAGAAAAGCGAGTTGCGAATTAGAAAACTGGTTGAAAGAACGTTCGGCGAAATCCTGTTGAAGAAAGACGTCTATGCATGTCCCTGACGCCTACTCGGTGACAGACAATGACCAGTTGCACGGGTTCCTGATCGCTCACAGTTTCGCGTTGCTGGTTTCCACCGACGTCCGTCCCAACGCAGCTCCGATCGCCACTCATCTTCCGCTGCTGGTGGAAGTTGAAAACGGAAAGCCAGTGCGGCTGACAGGGCACATGGCCCGAGGCAATGCACAATGGGAAGCCGCCGACGGACGCCCGGTCCTTGCAATTTTCGCCGGGCCTCACGCTTACATTTCGGCCGCGTGGTATGGCGAAAAGAACGTCGTGCCAACATGGAACTATGTGTCCGTGCATGTGACCGGCACATTGACTGTCGATCAAGAACTCGACCGTGTGATGCACACTCTGAAGCAATCGGTAGACTTCTACGAAAGCAATCGTTCGGCTCCATGGACCATGGAATCCACCGACTCAACTTACCTGCATCGACTCACCGCCGGCATCGTTGCCTTCTCGATTTCCATTGACCAGATCCAGGGCTGCTGGAAACTGAACCAGCATCATTCGCAAGCCAAACGAGACGGAGTGATCGCCGGGCTGCAGGATCGCGGCCACTCCGATGACCTCGCCATCGCAGCGCTGATGCGCGACGCGTCGCAGACTTAGACAAGTGAAGACTATAGTCGCCTTTCGCTCCGCGAAAGAAGCGTATGTATTCGCAGCTTTCGCGGAGAGCTTGTACGGGAAGTCTTTTTGCGATCGGACAAGTGTTGGATAATAGATTAACAGCCTCTCTGCGAAAGAACCGTACGTAACCGCTTCTTTCGCAGAGCGAAAGGCGACTATGGGCGACACTGAGCCGCCGAATTTACGCCGGCGAAAATCAACGACAGTGTACTGTTCGACTTGTCTGTCGAATTGCAGTAATCTGAAAGCTGCGGCAGAACGGAGTCCAGAATACTCCCGAAGGTCTGTAGCTGGTCGGTCAGAATCTTGAAAGACGAATGCAGGAAGCGATACAATGAAAACTCCATTACCGGCACAGATGTTCGCTGCCTGCGGCTTTGCAGGATGCCTGATACTGATTCAAGCCAACGTCACTCACGCCTCGCAGAATCAAAGTGAAGGTAAGCCAAAGCCGGCGACCGAAGACAAGCCAGCCGCCGTTCAGCCGGTTCCCGACAATGGACCCGCCGACGCCGCTCGAAAGTCATTACCACCGCTTCCGGAAAAGCTGGCGGAGCAGGTCAAGGACGCTACGGCGCTCAACCCGGAGTCGACCGTGTATCTGGACCTCAGCCAGAAGCGATTGCTTCTCCGAACCGAAGTGGCCTGTCCGGATTGTTTGCTGGAAATGCTGCTCGTCCCGGAAGGAAATCGGGAGCATGAAACGATCCTGCGAATTCGATCGAAGGCGTTTATCATCCATACGGGACTTTTGGCGTTAGGCATGGAACCCGGTAAGCCAGCACAGTTCTCTCCGGAGT
>QWOO01000024.1 GCA_003669615.1 Planctomycetota bacterium | reverse complement strand
GTCCACGATCTTCACGTGGCGGTCGTTCGTCACGTGGTGGCCGTTCGTCACGAGACCCACGCTCTTCACGTGGTCCACGCTCTTCACGTGGCGGTCGTTCATCGCGTGGCGGACGTTCATCGCGAGCCGCACGAGCTTCTCTTGGGGCACGCTCTTCACGTGGTCCGCGAGCTTCGCGAGGTGGCCGTTCGTCTCGAGATTCCCGAGGAGCTCGGTCTTCACGAGCACGTGCAGGCTTCTCTTCTTCACGACCACGATCACGTCCGCGACCACGATCTCCCTGAGCTCGATCCGCTGGAGGGCGATCGTTAGGTCCGCGACCTCGGTCACTGCGAACAACGTCGACTTCCGAATCGTCACCAAAGTCCGTCAGATCAGCATCCACATCGACGACATCGTCTTCAAAGTCGTCATCGGCTGGTCGACGAGTTGCCGAGGCTGGACGCTGCTCTGGAGCGCGACCTTCCTCACCAGGACCACCGCTGCGTCCGCGACCACGTCCGCGGCCACGACGGCCACGACCGCTGCGAGCCGGACGATCGTCTCCGTCTTCGCTGGCTTCTGCTTCTACGTCAGTGTCGTCCAGATCGTCAAACCCTTCTGGCTCCGGCTTGCGTGCCGGCGGAGAAGGAGGCTCATCCCGCAATCGACGCTGCGCTTTCACGCTGCCCGCAGAAACGCTGACGATGTCTTCCTGATCTTCTTCGAAAAGAATCTCACTCAGATCGTCATCAAGATCGCTGCCGGATGCTGATGCGGCTGTTTCTTCACCTTCACCCGCTTCACCGGTTTCATCACGACGACGACGGCCGCGACCGCGTCCACCGCGACGACGACCACGACGCTTCTTCCGTGGCTCGTCAGACGAACCGCCTTCTGAGTCACCGTCTTCATCCGATTCGCCATCAATATCGGCAGCCGACACGACAACGTCTTCTTCGTCATCAGCGAAATCGTCGTCCAGATCAGCAAGCGTTTTCTGAGCCGGCGCAGGAGCCTTCTTTTTGGACTCCTTGTCGTCCCATACCCACTCATCCAGTTCCTGCCAATACGTATCATCATCGCCGCCGCCAGGAGCAGACGCCGGGGCCGCCTGCTTTCGCTCTGGACGCTCTACGCGAGTTTCGCGTTCAGGAACGACTTCTGCACGAGCCGGCCGACGCTCATCCTGTCGACGTGGGTTGCTGTCTTCACGATCGCGACGCGGTTCAGGCCGCGCAGTTTCTCGTGTTTCTCGGGGTGCGCGAACTTCCGTTCGCGCATCGCCTCCCCGCACGTCAGCACTACGAGCAGGACGGCCGGAATCGCGACCCGGACGGGGCAATTGCACGGGCGTTTCCTGAGCAGTCACAGGCTTACGACGCTTTGGAGGCCCGTCAACTTCAGCCCCGAAGTCGTCTTCCTCTTCTTCTTCGTCCTCTTCCTCATCATCGTCGTCGAAGTCGTCGTCCTCTTCTTCGTCGTCTTCTTCATCCTCTTCGTCATCATCATCATCATCGTCGTCTTCGTCACCGAAGTCGAAGTTCTCGTCTTCCTCTTCTTCTTCGTCTCGCTTGCTCACAACGAGGTCTTCATCGTCGTCTTCGTCTGAAAACACGATCAGGTCGTCCAGATCTTCATCGATCACGCGAGCTGACATTAATGCCCCGGCGCGCAGATCCTGAGCCATCGGAGTGCGCTCGTCGGCAGCAGCGTCCGCAGGCATCACCTGACTGAGCAATGACGCAGTCGGGCGGGAAACGTCGTCATAGTCATCGAACAGAACCTCACCACCCACATCAGCCGGGCTCATGTTGAGTCCGAAGAAGGATTCAGCCAGGTATCGGGCGGCTTCGTCAGCCTTTTTCTTTTGAGGGTCTTCATTTGGACCGGTCATGTCATCCGTCTTTCAGGTGTGGTCTCAATACGCATTTGCGAAGGAAACATTTTAAGGCCGCGCCGCAGAATTTGTCTCAGGTAAGCGTCGGCGGAGGCACAATGCCCTGCCAACTCAGCAAAATCCATCGTTCCGGCGGCAGTAATTCATGCGGCAGGCTATCCCGGCGCCCGTCCGATTGCAATTGGGTCAGACGCGACCGACGACCCGATTTTGATCCTTTCGGCCGAAAATCTGGTCTGCGCGGTATTTTACCGCGACGTCCCTCCTTTCAAGATGCGAATTTCCCCAGCTCAAGGCTTCCCCACCAACGCGCCTGGTTCTTTTTCGCTGAATGCAATCTAATGGAGCGGACCAGCTACGTTGTTTCGCCTCTCCGTCGGTGAAAAGCTCTGTCCCCAGAACCCCATTTGCGGCATCGCCGGCCGTCGCACTCAGTTTGTCATCCGTACGGATCTGCTCCCGCCGGCATGCAAAGACGGCTGATCGCTGGCAAATCTTTGAGAACCCTCTAATGATACGGAAAGCAACAGAATCCCGACCCACCGCCAGAAACGCGACACCGGGCCATTTGTTGCTGCATGGTTAACGAACTATGCCGCTCACGTTCTCGCCCGCCCTGCTTCCACGGAGTGTTTGTGTGACTCGGTCACGATTCTTCTTCCCTCTGCTGCTTCCGCTTCTTTCCATCCTCGGCTCGGTTGGGTTTTTACAACCATCTCAAGGGGAAGACTGGCCGTGGTTTTTGGGACCAAAACACACCGGAGAATCTTCAGAGACCAACCTGAACCTCGACTGGTCGCAAGCACCACCGCCAGTCGTCTGGAAACAGTCGATCGGGACCGGCTACAGCGCCCCATCCGTGCGCGGTGAAAAGATTGTGGTTCATCACCGAGTTGGCGAAGAAGAAGTGGTTTCCTGCCGCAGCGTGAAAGACGGAAACGAACTCTGGAAGTATTCGTATGCTTCGAAGTTTGAGGACCCTTATGGCTACAACAACGGTCCACGCTGCTCGCCGATTCTTACGGCAGAACGCTGCTACTCGCTGGGTGCAGAGGGCATGCTGGCCTGCGTTTCCATTGCGGACGGCCAGCTGATCTGGAGCAAAGACCTGCGGAAGGAATTTTCGCTTCCGGAATGGTTTTTCGGAGTTGGATGTTCTCCCATTCTGGACGGCAAAAAACTAATCGTACTCGTAGGTGGTCAGCCAAATTCCGGCGTTGTGGCGTTTAATGCAGACAGTGGCGATGTCCTTTGGCAGGCCGTCGGCAAGGAGACCTGGAACGGAGCGAAAACCGAAGAAGGTGCTTCTTACAAATGGACGGGCGATGAAATGGTCGTCAGCTATGCATCGCCGGTGATCGAATCTATCAACGGCAAACGACATCTGCTGTGTCTGGTTCGCCAGGGCCTTGTGTCATTGGATCCCGAAGACGGCAGCCTGAATTTTTCATACTGGTTTCGTGCGCGTGTGCACGAGTCTGTGAATGCGGCTTGCCCACTGGTGATTGACGACCAGATATTTCTCTCGGCGGCCTACCAGGTCGGATCAGCATTGCTGAAGGTCAATCCCGACGGAAAGTCGTTCACCGAAGTTTGGCGTGACAAACGCAATTTGCTGACTCACTGGTCTACTCCCATCCATGTCGACGGCTTCATTTACGGCTTCAGCGGCCGACACGAAAACGAAGGGGAATTGCGGTGCCTGAAAGTGTCCGATGGCAAAGTGGCCTGGGCTAACACGGGCTTTGACGGCGACCTGTCACAACTGGCTCGAGATCGAACAACCGGCAGCATTGTCGAAGCGACAACCGGAAAGGTGATCCCCTATCCGTTCTTTGGTCGTGGTTCCAAAATACTCGTCGGCAAACGCTTCATCGTGCTGGGCGAACGCGGGACCATCTCGGTTGTCGATGTGAACAACGAAAAGTTCATCGAACACGGCCGCTTCTCGCTGCCGGAAATTGATTACCCGGCCTGGGCCGCCCCCGTGCTGAGCAACGGTCGCCTCTATCTCCGCAGCGAAAAATGGCTGGTCAGCATCGACCTCACCGCAAAGCAGTAGCAAGATTTGACTCGGTAAGCGTTGAACGAGGCAAACGAAAAAAGGCCGATCGGATCAAGCAGATCCGATCGGCCTTTTTTTCAGGGAGCGAGGTTTCTCAGGCACTCGCTCAAATATGCGGGCTCGTTTCTCAGGCGAGCCACCGTCTCTCTCATTAGCACGCGGCTTTCTCAGGGCCACGTTTGGGGCTCAAGGATCTCACTCCGAGCCCACGTCTCTCTCTCGAAGGAAGGTATAAGCAGAGCCCATGCCAAAAGTCGCCTGCCGCCGGTGCCTCAAGTTAAAAACGGCAAGATTGAATGACGCAAACCCTTGCAAATAAACAGGTTGCAACACGGAAAGATTGTTGTCTAAGATTTTAAGACCCTGCGGGAATTCCAGCAAGGGGATCCGTTTTGCAGATTTTACAAGGGCCAAGCGTTGAACTTTTTACAACCCACAGGCTCGGGAGGCAGAAATTTCAAGACTCGGCCAGCCATTCCGGATCGTCTCGGTAACGCTCTTCCTTCCAGGGGTTCCCAACATTGTGATAGCCGGCTCGCTCCCAGTAGCCTGGCTGATTGTGCTCCGTCAGTTCAATGCGGTTGACCCACTTGGCGCTTTTCCACGCAAACAGCTTGGGAACGACCAGCCGAACAGGCCCGCCATGGTCGTCGTCAAGCGGAAGACCATCGTGCAGGTCGGCCAGCAGCACGTCGTGGTCGAGCAATGCGGCCAGAGGAACATTCGTTGTCCAGCCGTTGTCGTATCCACCCACGACAGCAAACTTCGCGTTCTCAAGAACACCTGCCTGATTTAGCAGCCACGAAAGGGAAACGCCTTCCCACAAATTCCCAAGCCGCGACCAGGTCGTTACGCAGTGAAAGTCGGCGAACACCTTAACCCGCGGCAACAGACGGAACTCTTCCAGACTGAAGCCCAGCGGATTTTTTACAAGCCCACCAATTTCAAGCCGCCACTGTGCCAGCGGGATCGTGGGAACAATCGTGGCATGCAGGACGGGCCATTTGCGAGTTCGATGCTGTCCGGCCGGCAACCGCTCCGTACGGCGAGTGTCCTCAGACACAATAACGTCGGCCGGGACGACATCCGGCACCGGTTCATCCGCGGCCTGATATTTCGGGTCCGTATTCGGGCTGTAAAGAGACATAAAATCGCACCGCCAGGAGGAAAGGCTGGACTCACAACGACAGCCAGCCGTGTGTCGCGGTGTGCAACCGCCAATGCATCATAGCGAATTCCGGCAGAGACTCACGATACTTGCGCACCTGGATACTTGCGCACCTGGATATCAGCGCACCTGGATATCAGTGCACCTGGAGCAGTTCCGTCGATGATGCGATCATGCGAACAGAAAAGTTCAACCGGCCCTCGCAGGCTAAGTTATTGGATTTCAATTTCAAATTTGAAATCTCAAATGACAGATTCGGCCGTGCAATTGGTCACGCATCGTCATCAGACGATGCGTTCTTCCGTCGCGATGCCGTAACGTTCCAGCAATCGATAGAGCTTGCGACGGTGAATGCCAAGTATTCGAGCGGTCCGGGCCTTGTTGCCATTTTGCTGTCGGAGAATGTCAACGATATGAGCCTTCTCGAGGTCTTCCAGTCGCGGTGATCCGGGTGTGGAAGTCGTCACCATTCCTTGCAGAGTGCCGCCGTTGTTGCCAGACGACACATAAGAAGCAGCGGTCGTTCCCGGTTCATGCGGGTCGCAAATTTCGGACGGCAGGTCATCAATCGTAATGATATGATCGTTCGCCAGGATCTGAGCCCGGTCAATGGCGTTCTTCAGTTGCCGCACATTTCCCGGCCAGCGGTAAACTTCCATCGCTCGCGACGCTTCTTCAGTAATCGTCCATTCGCGTCCCATGAGCGCTTTGATCAGCAGCGGCACATCACCTTCGCGTTTACGCAGAGGTGGCAGTTCCAGAGACATCACGTTGATACGGTAATACAAGTCTTCTCGAAAGCGACCGGCTGCAACTTCATCGACCAGTATTCGGTTGGTCGCGGCAATGAGTCTCACATCCACTCGTCGCTCTCGATGCGAGCCGACTCGGCGAATGGACCCGTCCTCAAGTGCGCGCAGAAGCTTCGGCTGCAGAGCCCCGGGAAGTTCTCCGATTTCATCAATGAACAACGTTCCGCCATCCGCCACTTCGAACAACCCGGCACGATCTTCATTCGCGCCGGTGAACGCGCCCTTGCGATGTCCAAACAACTCGCTTTCCACAAGCTGCTCCGGAAGCGCGGCGCAGTTGATCGTGACAAACGGCCGATTCGCTCGATGACTTCGCTGCTGCAAAGCGCGGGCGACCAGTTCCTTACCGGTACCGCTTTCACCCTGAATCAACACGGGTTTATCCGTGGGAGCGACCCGTTCAATCAGCCGAAAGACTTCTCGCATCCGAGCTGAATCACCGATGATACGAACCGGTGGCTGAGCGCGCTCAATGATGGCTTTCAAAGATCGATTTTCACGATTCAACCTCGCGCGTTCATAAGCCATCAAACAGCGCTGTTCAAGTTCATCCAGCGGAAAGGGTTTCGTCAGGTAGTCGCATGCCCCCAGCTTCATCGCGTTAACCGCGCTCTCGATGGTGCCCTGACCCGTCAGAATAATGACTTCAGTTTCGACCTGTGATACCTTCATGCGGTCGAGCAGTTCCAGGCCTGTCAGCCCGGGCATATTCATATCGACGATCGCCACATCAAAAGACCGGCGATCACACAGCTCCAGAGCCTCATGTCCGTTCGCAGCGGCAGAAACACTGTGGCCCTTGCGAGTCATCCAACGCGCGCACGTTTCTCGAAAATCCGGGTCGTCCTCCACCACAAGGAGATTCATAGGACTGTTCGTGGACATCAAATACTCCGATTTGCTGGACTGACTCGTTAGGCCCGTACTGCTTCTGCAACTCGATTCGGTCACCCGGAGTGCACATTCGCACTATTTTGTGCGGCAGGCGACCAACTGAGCGGCTCTAATCACTGTAAATGCAGTCAAACGGCTCACTTTTAATCTAAAAGCGAACGGCATTCCCAATCCGACTGTGACAGGGGAGGATGAGCAGAATCTCCGATCCTCGAGGCTTCAATGAACCGGCCGAGATGCAGCCGGCATGCGCCGTGATAATGCGGTGAACAATCGCCATGCCCAGACCTGTGCCCTTTTGCTTGGTCGTGAAGAACGGTTCAAAAATCTGCGTCGCGATGTCGTCCGTCATGCCGGCTCCGTCATCCTGAACCGCCACGCGCACCGCCGGTTCGCCCTGCCATTCTGTGTTCGTGCAGCGAATCGTGATCGTGCCTTTTTCGCGACACGCATGAATGGCATTCTCAAGGACATTGCGAAAGACCTGCTCAAGACGATGCACATCCACTTCGCAGGCAGTCGTCTGATTGTCAGCCGCTTCGAGCAGCTGAATTTCTTTGTCTTTGCGAACGGACGTCAGATTGTCCCATTCTTTTCGCCAGATGGTCGCAATATCGCAATCGCGAAACTCCAGATGAATGGGCGCTGCATAACTGCGAACCTCTTCATACAGACGATACAGATCCTGAATGGCGGTGGTCGCGCGGCGCGCCAGGTCCAGCTGATCGGCATTGCCCTGCAGGTCGAGCGACAGCATGTCCAGACACGCCTGAGCCCGCTGCAGTGCATTGCGACTTTCATGCGCCAGGCCTGTGACCATCTGACCAATCGCAGCCAGACGCTCGGCCTGCAGCAGTTGCTTCTGCACTTGTTCCAGCTCACTCACGTCGCGAAGAATGCCGGTGAAGAAACGCGTTCCTGCAAACGTGAATTCGCTCACCGCAAGATGCGCAGGAAACTCGCGGCCGTTCTTTTTAAGCCCGATCACCTGCCGGCCAACGCCAATAATGGACGCGACACCAGTCTCGAGATAACGACCAATGTAGCCGTTGTGGGACGATCGAAAAGGTTCGGGCATCAGCATAGAAATGTTTCTGCCGATCACTTCCGCTTCCGAGTACCCAAACATCCTGACGGTCGCCGGGTTCACCGACGAAACAATGCCATCGGAATTGATAGTGATGATGGCATCCACCGCGGTGTCCAGCACTGCTCGACTGCGAACGACTTCGTCTGGACCGCTGCTGATGACCTGAAAGCCCGTGCATAACGTCACCAGAAACATACCTTCATCCACGCCCTGATGCAGTGGCATAGCATGAAACAGCATTCTGATGGCAGGACCACCTTTGATCAGAGGAACTTCGACTTCTCCCTGAATCCCAAGTCGCCCGGCAGCAAGCTCCATCCAGCATTGTTCCAGACTGGGCTCGCCTACCATTTTCACGGTATCAATAAACCGACGGCCGGCTTCCAGATCGACATTCACGCCAGGCATGACAGCCAGCGATTCGATACGAGACGATCGATCACAAATGAATGCGAGTACTCGTGGAGCATTCGGCGACGAGACATTTTTGATCGGGATCATCGAAGTAACCTTTTCCGCGTTTGCAGCATTCAACCAACGGCGAAGCCGTGTGCCTGAGGATCCTGGTTCGTCCCCGACGAAAAGGCGATACCAATCTTGCGCCGAGATTCGACTTGAATCACGTACGTTTCAACAAAAAGCCCGGTCGGAAAATCCGACCGGGCTCTGAAATGACTAACGAATAACAAGTCACGGCCTACAGCTGTGCATTGCCTTCTGGCAGCGGAATGGAAATCCATCGAACAGTCGGCCGCGGACCGGCCTTGTCGCTGTTGCCCTTGCCCGCGAAGGATGTCTTCTCGCGAACAGCAGGGGCCGGCAATGAGCGTGAAGCCAAACGCTTAGGAGCGATCACTTCATTCAGTCCACTGGTCCGCTTCGTGAGAGAAACCGGCTGGTCACGACGAGTCTGGTCGGCCGGAACTGCCTTTTCATCTTCAAGGAACGTTGAACCATTCAAAGTGTCTGTGGTGCCACTGTCCGGAGTCGCTGGGTCAACTGCGGGGTTAACTGCCGGCAAATCTCCGCCCGGTTCGTCCATGGGTGGCTTCTTCTGAATCTGATCGGCACCAAACGGTTCGCTGTCAGCACCACCGGCGGGCGCAGATCGAAAATCGTCAACCGGATCCGGCTCAATCGGAGCCGGACGAGTCCGAGATCGAAGCGGTGCAGAACGCGCTCCCGGAAGTGGGTCAGCATCTGGCTCTGGAAGTGGGTCTCGTGTTCGCAATCGGTCGCGGTCAAATCCGTCGTCGTCGTAAGTGCCTTTCTCCCGAGTGCCTCGATCAAAGTTCGTGTCAGTTTCTGGCTTCAGGCCGCCGGCCGGAGTCGGAGTCGGAGTGCCCACGCAGGATCCCGTGTTGCAGCCGCCGGGTCCACATCCGCCACTGCCGCATCCGCATGGGTCACAGCATGCAGGGGCGCAACAATCCGCAGCACCGTAACCCGCGGAATAATATCCGGCCGATTGGTAGCCCGAGTAGCCCGCACTGACCGGCACATACGGCGAATAATTGGCTCCGTAATAGCCGTTGTACCCAGCGCCCCACCATCCACCGAACGGCCAGAGGCAACACGCGCTGGCGGAACTCATGCCGCCAATCAGCGAGGCCACGGTGAAAATTGCAGCAAATAATCGAGTCATTTTAATATTCTCCGCGGACATGCGGACCGCAAAGGGAACCGGAAACCTGTGTCATTCGGCAGCCATTGTTCCGTCCGTGCATTCGTCAAAACGGAACCAGCTCTCGCAAGTTGCCCGTTTTACAAATGGCGAGGGAGG
>QWOO01000091.1 GCA_003669615.1 Planctomycetota bacterium | reverse complement strand
CGGAAACGAATTGGATGCGTTCCGGTTGCCGGTGGGTTCCCTACCGATGCGCCGGAAGGAAAAGAACTCCCACCAACCTATCCCCAGACAACGGGGGGCGTTCATTCGTGGGCCGATCCCGTTGGCGTGGCTCGATGGGGTTTTAAACCTCCCCGGTCGTGGGCCGCTGGTGGTGGCGTTGGCGCTGATGTATCAATCCGGGTTGGAACGTTCGCCATCGGTTCGGGTGACGCACAAACTATTGAAGCGATTTAGAATTCCACCGCGAACGTCTCACGATGTATTAGCGAAGCTGGAAGCTGCGGGTTTGTTGGCGGTGACCAAACGGCCGGGGCGTTGTCGGGAAGTGGAGATTCTTCCCGGGCCTCTTACCCACTAGACTTGGCGAATGGCCACTTCTTCAACAAACGGAACAACAGGATGAAGTACTCGAATACTGAGGTTTCGAATCTTGCCGTCAACTTCCAATTCGACGGTTGCAAGGCTCGGCTCAAAGGAATGGCCTGATGCAAAGTACAGGGCGTTTGGACTCACCTTTGTGAGCGGAATTCGTTGCTCTCCAATGATTAGGGTCGCGGCGACTGTTGCTGAATGAGCGATGTATTGAACAGTAGGCGTTAACATGGAACAAAACTATCCGGAAGAATTTGCAAGGTTATCGACGTACCTCGATCGAAAGGGTATGAAGCTCTCTCAACGACTGGGGTCCGGCGTCGATGGCATCGTATATTCAACGAACAAGGGGTCAGCAGTCAAGGCTCATCGGGCAAAGGGACTGTTTGAAAAAGAGCTCCGTGTTTATAAACGACTCGCGGAACACCCAAACAACGATTTTATGGGATTCAATGTGCCCCAAATGCTGGACTTCCATCCAGAACTTTGGGTTATTGAAATGCAGTTTGTGGTGACCCCGTTTGCGCTGGACTTCGCCGGAGCCACCCTTGATCGTGCTTCAACGACGATCGCAGAACAAACGTTGGAAGAATTTGAAGAATGGGAAGCGTCGAAAATCGAAATCTTTGGGGTCGACGATTGGGTGACCGTGCAATCCGTCATCAGTTGCTTTCGAAGAATCGGGATTTACTTGAGCGACGTTCACAAAGGCAACATAAAGCTTCGAGAAGAGGGTAGATGATATGGCAACCGTTACGCGTGATTCCAAAGGTGTTCGGATTTGGTTCAAAGACGGGGCCGGAAATCGAAAGAGCATTCGGTTGAAGGACGCCCACGACGACTACGCAACTCGCTTTGCGCTGAACCTGGAAGACCTGAATTCGGCGGTGAAGTACAACGCCACCATTCGCCCCGAGACCGCCCAGTGGGCTATGGGGCTCTGTGAAGACGTCCAGAACCGTTTGGCCGCATTGGGGCTGATCGAGATCCAACAGGCTGAACCGGAGCCAGATGCTCCCAAGCTGGGATCGTTCGTCGATGGTTGGATCGCAGGACGGCATGATGTGAAGCCGGCAACCAAACAAATCTACAGCCGATCCCGCCATTACTTGTTGGAGTTTTTCGGGGCCGACCGTCCGCTGAATTCGATTACTCCCGGCGATGGGGATGAATGGGCGTTGTTCCTGCGGTCGCACCTGGGAGAGAACACCAGCCGCAAAATGGCGGGCGTGGCGAAACTCATTCTGAAACGAGCCCATCGAAAGGGGCTCATTGAGGTCAACCCTTTCTCAGACCTGCGCACCAACGTAACCCACGACGAAACCGGCGACTTTACGATCACCCCGGAAATGGTTCAGACCATTTTGGCCGCCGCCCCGGATGCCGAATGGCGGCTGATTATCGCTTTGGCCCGCTATGGCGGTCTGCGGGTGCCGTCGGAAATCTTCGCGATGAAGTGGTCGGCCGTGAATTTTGAACGAGGCCGCTTCACTATCCAAAGCCCAAAGACGGAACACTTCGCTGGGAAGGCCTCCCGTGTTTGTCCAATCTTCCCGGAGTTGCGTCCCTATTTCGAAGAAGCCCTGTTGGCATCTTCCGACGGCAGTGGTCGAATTGATGGAGGTCGATTCGTTGTGGAAACCCATCGCCCGGATTCGGGCAACCTGGGGACCCAGTTCTGCCGGATCATTCGCAAGGCCGGGTTCGACCCGTGGCCGAACTTGTGGCGGAACTGCCGATCGAGCCGCCAAACGGAATTGGAGAACTCATTCCCGACCCATGTTGTCTGCGCCTGGCTGGGAAATTCGCCAAGCGTAGCGGCCCGGCATTACCTGCAAGTGACCGACTCCCATTTTGAACAAGCCGTTGGTGGTGCAACTGGGGCTGAAATGGTGCAAAACAGGACTGTCCAGAGCCGGACAGAACGGGACAGAACGGGACAGAACGGGACACAGAAACGAAGCCGACCGCACGAAAAGCCCGTGTTTTGATTGAAAAACCAATAAAAAACGCCACTCCTGGGATTAACCAGGGTGGCGTTTTAGTGCTCCCAGTAGGACTCGAACCTACGACCTACGGATTAAGAGTCAGTTGCTCTACCAACTGAGCTATAGGAGCCGTGAGAGGAATGATACCGTTCAAAAATTGTGTTTCCAAGTATCTGTCCGCAAAAACCAGAGAACGGACGCCGTTTCATGACACGAGTTCGCTCAATGGCCTGTTTTACCGGCCAAAATTGGCTCAATCATATTCGCGAGAAGTGGCAATCGTCCGTTTGAAGCTCGATCGAACCACAGATCGACTCGAAACGACGACAGTCTGACCTGCGAATTCAATCAACAATGCGACGCGACTCGTTTAATTGTCGCGATCGACATGAAGCGAAATGGTTTGTGGCGTTTCAATCCAGGGCAGGTTGATCGGTCGGCCGTTAGACATCCCAATCACAATTCCGGCCGCCAGCATCAGTAACGGAAAAGCCATCACCCCAAAAACAGGCAGTGCCAAAGTGCGTCGAACAAAGGAGCCTCGATTCCACATCCGGACTCCGCAACCGATGCAGCACACGGCCAGCCAGGTAAAGCCGACAGCGAGTCCCAGCCCCAACGCTCGCTCGGTCTGGACGGCCTGTCGAATTTTCTGAACGGCGACTTTGTCGACTGCTTCCGGAAACTCCAACAGGGCGTACACAAATTTCAGAGGCTTGGATCCTTCGGTCGCCGTTTCCATTAACTCATGCCGCTCGTAGGAAGCCACGATAAATCGTTGAGCCGACTCCGGATCCAGCTTCAACTGCATTCGGCCGGTTTGATCTCGCAATGCCGGACTCAAAGTCTCCGTAACACCCAGCAGATGCTCATTCAAAGTTTTGTTAATCGCTTCCACCAGCGGCCCGGTCGACTCTTCGCCTTCGAAAATTGCGGCTGTCTTAGCCACCATTCGGCCACCATCAGGTTTCGTCACCCAAGCCGGCGGAATCTCTGACAGAGGTGACTCAGACAAGTCTTTCGAAACGGGCAATGTTGGAGTTTGCAACACTGGCTGGGGCAGCTCGGGCCGATCTGCCGACGGTTTGCTCAACAATGTCGCCAGAGAATTGGCCATGGCTTCCAAACCACCATTGTCCAGCAATGGCTTGACCGGTGATACGGCCGCCTCCACCGCCGGGGTCAGCTGAATCCAGGCGTAGGTTTTTCGCAAAGGACCGGGCAACTGAAACACGACAATATTTCGGTCGGCAGACTCCGCCGCCGCTGGCGCGTTTATGTCGACAGACGCTTGCGGCTGCTCTCCATTCTGCAGCAGTGAGCGTATCATTGGTCCGAGATGCGATGCCAATTCAGACAGGCGCTTGCGACGTTCTTCAACTGACTCCTGCTGGGACGCTGTGTCAACCGACACAGCAGCTGACTGCCCTGGAGCAGGTTCGGATGTATCAGACGACTCCAACGACACTGGCTCAGAAGCCGGTTCCTTCTGCTCGGACGCCTGCCCGTCAGTTACGCTCGTACCAGCGTTTGCCGCAATCGGCACTGCCACCGAGTCGGACGATGAAACAGGTATTGAACTCTCCGCGACCGCTGTCGCTTCCGCAGCGACTGCTGTTGTTTCCGGGAGATTTAAAGCCGCATCGTGACTCACAACATCTGACGACTGGGAGGGCGTCGCAGGAAGGTCCAGCGGAATTTCTTTCGCGGGATCATGCACGGAGTTCTGCAATTCCTGTCGTGCTTCGGAAATATTCGTGATGACTACGCTGTCTGCGTTTCCTGATTGCACAGCGACAATCGGTGTGGCCGTCTCCATACGAGAGCGGGCTCGAAGAGTAATCGCAAATGTGAACAGGATAGCGGCAATGATGACAGTGCTGACCACTCCCAGCAACGGTTTGCCACTTGATCCTGACGGCACTTCAGACGAGTCTGGAGATCGGCCAATGAGACCATTCAGCAGAAAAGCGACCACGCGAAATGTCAGCAGTGCCAGGAGAATCAACGCTCCAATTCCCAGCACCAAAAATACGAATGGAAATCCAACTTGAGTATTCAAGGCCCATGCTCCTTCTCGCACTTCAAACTTTTTGAGACACAGGAGCAGTCACGGCTGGATGCCGAATCTGCGCCAGCACAGGCAAAGCACCGCCAGGCTCAGGTGCAGGAGCCAACCAGCGTTCCTCCTGCGGTGTCCAGCCGGCAGACAACTGAATCACCGCGGAAATCGCCAGCGCCCAAATGGCACCCAGATTGTTCGGGAACGGCATTAATGCAGTGAGGACAAAACCGACAAACAGACTGACGATGGTCGACGAAATTCGGAATCGCGATTTCCGAAAACTGTCGGCCTGCCACCACCAGCGTCGGGCAGCAAATAACAATCCAAAGAACATCATAAAGCCGACCATAGTCGGGGAGCCCTGATCATTGATCACTCGAATGCGGCCCAGTTCATTGCCACTGAAGAAACCTGTCGCCTCTGCATGCAACAACGACATGTCGCCTAACATCAGAAATTTTTGAACGCCATAGGCCACCGCGCCCACGCCAATCCCGATCGTCCCCTGAATCAAGCGACGCAAAAGATTGTCGCTCGCATTACCTTCCCACAGCTTCGCCGGAACAATCAGTCCAGCGGCAGCGATCAGAGTGACCGTGCCGAAGAACACGATATCGACAACCTGAGGCAGCAGTGGTGTGGCAAAATGAACGGCCGTCGTCACCAGCACTACGGCAGCCAGCGAGACGGACAATGAAGTTGTCGTGTCGATTGCTCGTTGCCCTGCGGGGATTTGACGAAGAGTCGCCGGTGAATAATTTCGCATCACTCCTGGCGGCACAGAGGCCACCGGTCCGGCTGGCCGCACCGGCATCAGGGCCACGGTCGGATTACCAACAGCAGCAGCCATCGGACTGACGGGTGTTGCTGCGGCAGGCAATGGCGCTTTCTCCGAACGGGGCAACAACGGGCCTGCTTCAGCATCATCCGGCTTAGGTGCCCACTTGCGATAAGCAACGTACAGAATCGTCAGCAAAAAGAATTCCGAGATGCCAATCCGAATGTTGCCGCGATTCAGAATAATGACGAACGCGACGGCATAGACAATCCACTTGATCGGAGCCGGCACGTTCTCATGCCAGAAGCTCCCAAAAGATCTCATAGCGCTCGTGATCGGCGACTCCCCAGAGGCGGGTCTTGCCGTTTTTTTCACCGCCGCCTTTGCGCCACCAACAATCACAGGCGCATCGATCGCAGCAGTGGCCACTGGCTTTTTCGCCGCGCTGGACGGCAAGACGGGCGCTGGCTTTTCGGCTGAAAAACCGGAATCCTGAACAGCGATTCGGAATCGCCGTTCCAGCTCTTCGATTTCGCTGATGCGGCGGTCGGGATCCTTTTCCAGAGCGGCTGCAAGCACCGGACGCAGCTTTTCCGGAAGTACCGTCAGGTCCGGCTCCGCGGTCAAATGCTTCATCAGAATTTCGGCCGTCGTTTCCCCTTCGAAGGGAACTCGCCCCGTCATCATTTCATAGAGAATGACACCGGTCGAATACACGTCGACTTCGCGACCGTACCGGCCTCGCGCGACTTCGGGTGCCATGTAATAAACCGTGCCAACACTCTGTGTCTGAGCGCTGCGGCGGCTTTCGGAAATGTATTTCGAAAGTCCCACATCGCCGATCTTCACCGTGTCGGCTTCGCAAAAGATGTTGGCAGGCTTCAGGTCACGATGAACGATGCCTCGATCATGCAGAAAGCTGAGCCCTGCGGTAATTCCTGACAGCCAGAACAGAACCATCTTCAGCGGCATGCCGGCAGGATAGTCCTGCATCACTTCATACAAGCCTTTGCCGCTGACAAACTCCATCACGATCCAGTGATCTTTTTCAGAATCCTGTTTCATGTCGAAAATTGTGACCAGGTTCGGATGCTTCAGGTTCAGACATTGAGAAACACCGCGCAGCTCGACTTCCAGATTATTGTGCAGCAGCTTGAGAGCGACTTCTTTACCAGCGTCGCTCAGCGCGTAATAAACCTCGCCAAATCCTCCGCGATGAATGGCGCGTTTGATCGTGTAGCCGTCGAGCGGTTTCGATTCTGGTGCAAAGGCAAATCTCATGACTCTGTTCCGACTCGAACTAAACAGGAAGACCGGGAAACTGCTTCTCAATACGAAATCGAAAATCTTCTCCGGCGACGATAGCCCCATCGCTCAGCACAGCGGAATCCCGAACCCGTTCACCATTAACAGTCATCGACATTTTTGAGCGGCATCGCAACTGACCGTCCTGGCGATAGACAACAATCAGATCAGACCATTCCGAACAACAAACATGATAGTCTTTCCGAGGCCCCAGAAGCACGCTGTCAGTCATCAGAATAATTCCGTTCACAGAATGTGCGGGCCGGTGATGACTCTCAAAATCCACAACGGCCGACCCGGCCAGAACACTCGGAATCCGAAATCCCAACCTGACCCGTTCGGCCAGACAGATGGAATCCCCGGACCTCAGCAGGGCAGGTCCGCTGATCGATCGCCCGGAGACAACGGTCGATTGATGCGGCTGGATGAACCAATCTTCTCCGATTCTTTTCAACGTGGCATGACGACGCGACAAATTGGCCATCAGACAGATGTCTGCGGAAGGGTTTTCCCGAGTCGGTCCGCCAATCAGAAATTCTGAACCCACACACAACTGCCAGGCGCCGACCCCATCGATCCAAAGCATGTAGCGATCACATGAAACGCTGACCACGGATTTATCTCTGCTGGAGAAATCTGGAATCTTAAAACGCTCCCGGTGTCTCGATGGTGAACGACTCAGTCCACTCGGAGCTCTCAATCCGGCCGGCAGCCCGTTTTTCATCTGCAGCCAGGTCGGTTGCATCATTGTACGCCTTACGAAGGCCAAACGTCAGCTGTCACAGAAAACCGCATACACAAAAAAGCTCCGGACCCGAGCGTGTGCCGAGCACGGAGCCTGAATGTTGAGATTCTTCGAGGAAGTCTTTTCCTCCAACTGCTGTGGATGACCACCAAAACCAGGTCCAGGTCTGCAGCAATTTCTTCCTGCAGACTTGAGCCTGAGGCGCTAGCCGATTTTCTCCGTCGAATCGGCTAACGCTACAGGCTCAGGATTTTTTACGTCGAATCGGCTAACGCCTCAGGCTCAGAAGGCACTTTGCCTTCTGCCGCGCGGTGCAGAATGGCAAACCGTCCTGAATTACAAACCAAACGGGATCAGATTGCGTTGGTATCTGCCGCGGCTTCGGTCGCTTTCAGTCCGAAGTGAGCGTCAATCTCACCGACAACATCGCCCTTCGCAGGTGCGGCGGATTCTTCCACTGGAATTCGTCCAAGGATCTGGCCTTCCGTTTCCAGCACGGACTCACGAACATCCAAAGAGCGATTCATTTCTTTGATCATCTTTTCCACATGAGCGAGACTCGTATCATCGATCTCGATGGAATTGATGGTTTCTGCAGCCTGCACAGTCTTCAATCGAGCCTCCAACTGAGCGACCTTAACGACAAGATCCTGTTTGCGAGACAGCATCGTATCGAGTTTCTTCTGATTGGCTCGCAGAGTGTCACGTTGAGCTGTCAGAATCTGACCGTCTCGCTTCAAACAATCTTCTGCCGTGCAGTAAGACGAAAAACGCTGAGCCAGATCGGATTCGACTTCGCTGCGACTGTACGAGACAGCTCGATAGGTGAAGGATTCCTTGCCGGTGTCCAGATCGCTGCGCAGAGCCAGAATAGCCTCTTTCTGTTTGACCAGAGAAGCTTCCTTTTCGGCAAGTTCGCGGTCCAGATCTTTCACATCGACGGACTGCTCCGCGACGATCGTCATGTGCTTTCGAATTTCCGGCATGAGGTTGTCGACTTCATTACGAATTCGGTCGAGTTCGAATTCGACCGAAATCTCCGACTTTACAGCCTCACGAACGTTACCGCCAAACGTGCGAAGATAGCTAAACGCATCCGCACCCAACAAAAGAGTGCCGGCCGTGGCAGTGGCCGCTGCTCCCATGATCAGTTTCTTCAACATTATTCTTCTCCTCAGCAGTTGAACCCTCAGTTTGCGAGCTCAGATCTCGCAGCATGGGAACGTGATTCGACGGCCAAAACCGTTGCTTAGAAGAAATGTGAAAGTTTTTAGAATGGCCGCCAATTGACAGGCCACCGTCAGGCTTTTGATTGGGTTCTGCAGCATTTCCAGACGTGTTGGCCACATTGCGATCCATCGCGTCCCATGAATCGCGAAGGACGCCTCGGAGGGCTGACGACCAGCCGCTCGCCGTGATCCCGCATCTGACCGGGTGCGTGCCGCGGTGCATCACGGGAATCTACGGCAGGAACGATGCAATCGTTGTATCGAGAGTGGTGAGCACTCCTGGAAGGGCGGGACTTCGACAATCGAAAAACGTCCGCGTCGCGTAAGAAGCGAAACTGACCATCTTGAATGTCAAGGACTTGTTTCTTCGAACTTGGCGAGAAGTTGGCAATCAAAGGCCCTACAGCCACTCACTCTCGCTGATTGGCTCAAGCGGATTTTCCGCAGGGCTTCGTTGACTGCTACAGGCGTCAGGTCGTGACTACGCGATGCCTTTTTGCAACGTCGGTAGAGATTTTGGAACAGCGGGCCAAAGTTGAAGTGGTACTGTTGCCGGAGGCTCTGAATTCCCGGAACGCCCTGCGCGGTCGGGACGTCGGCATCATTCATCAATGTCTGCGAGAACCAGACGGTGGACGTGTCGGTCGGAAACCCAGAGCCTCAATGATGTGCGGCAATGTCATTCGAAACAGCATGATCTGCTGTCAAGAGTCGTTGCGCGCTGCGTTGGACGATCGTCCCCATTTAGATTTGAGAACATTGTGGATACTGAAAGACTCAAAACAGACTTACTCGCACTGGGGCTGCTCGCCCTCGTCGTGTTCGTGGGTTTGAGCTTTCTCAGCTACGACCCTGCCGATCCACCGTCAACACTTGTCTTTCCATCCCGCCAGTCGCCAACCAACATTTGTGGCGAAGTGGGCGCTGCCGTTGCGTTTCATACTCGCCAATGGATGGGCTTCGGAGTGTGGATCGCTCTGGCCACGCTGATCTCGTGGGACCTGAAACTTTTCTCTCGCGAGCAGGCTCGCCGCACTGTTCCGACTTTGATCGGAATTTCGCTGCTGGTACTTTCCTCGTGCGCGCTGCTTCATCTCTTTGCTCCCGGAATCTCTTCGGGCTCAACGTATGGAAGCGGCGGACAAATTGGCGCATGGACGGGTCTCTTGCTGCAGAAGAAATTTTCCGTCGCGGGTGTTGTGATTTTT
>QWOO01000044.1 GCA_003669615.1 Planctomycetota bacterium | reverse complement strand
TCAGAAAGATTTTGTCCCCAAGGACACAAGGCGACGAATGACCTCGGCCTGCAATTGGCACCTTCCACAAAATATTCTCTGTTTCATTCCAGGTCAGAGGCAAGGAGGAATCCGGAGCATGATTGTTATGCTGAAAACCTCGCCACCACGGCCAGTCATTTTCTGTGACTGCCACGGGCTCTGCTGGTGAGCCGTGGTCCGCTTCAGTCCGCTCAATCTCAAATGCCTGTTGTTTCTGCTGATCCGCGACGTTGCTCAAAAAGGATTGTATTCGGTACCGGCCTCGCCAGAGAATCAATCCGAACAGCAGGATCAGGGCGAGTGTTGTGAGGTGCCAGTTGCGCCTTTTCATGATAGTCCCGCTCCTCGTTCAATGCGCCCCAAGGTACGCTTTCCGGACTTCGTCGCTGCTGGCAAGGTCGGCGGCAGGGCCTTCCATTTCGATGGAGCCTACTTCGATCACGTAGGCTCGGTGAGCCACTTTTAATGCCATCGCGGCGTTTTGCTCCACCAGCAAAATCGTCGTGCCGGTTTTGTTGATCTCGCGGATGACCTGAAAAATTGTCTGCACAACCTGCGGGGCAAGTCCCAACGAAGGCTCGTCCAGCATAAGCAGTTTCGGTCTGGCCAGAAGAGCTCGGGCGATGGCAACCATCTGCTGCTCACCGCCGGAAAGAGTCCCCGCGGCCTGCTTGAGTCGTTCGCGGACTCGGGGGAAAAGATCAAGCGCCTGCTCTCGATCCTTTCGGATCTGATCATGATCACTGCGAGAATAAGCACCCAGGCTCAGGTTTTCGGCGACCGTCAGGTTCGCAAAGATGCCGCGACCCTCGGGCACATGAACCAATCCGCTTTGTGCGATCAAATGCGGCGGCCCACCTTGAATCGGTTTGCCTTCAAACTCAATCGTCCCCTGCTTTGGCTTCAGCAGCCCGGAGATCGTGCGCAGCATTGTCGACTTGCCGGCTCCGTTGCCACCAATCAGCGTGACAATCTCGCCCTCATCCACGCGCAACGAACATCCTCGCAGCGCCTGAATGGCACCGTAGGAAACGGAGATGTTGTCGACTTTCAGAAGGGACATTGGAGGAACTCGGGATGACATTGGTTTTGTGAATCAATAATCGACTGGCTGATGCCGGCGGGAAGGAAGTTTAAGAATCATCAGAGGGCTTACGCCCTGCCGCTCGCCTTTAAGTTTCGTAGGGTGGGACCAGCGAAGCGCCAGCCCAACATCGTCAATGCCACAGAACTCCCGCATCCGTTTTGTCCGCGGAGCGGACAACGACTTTATGTTCCATAGTCGCCTTTCGCTCCGCGAAAGAAGCGTTTGTGTTCGCTACTTTCGCGGAGCGAAAGGCGACTATTATTTTTCGAACGAGCCGTTAGTTTTCCTCCAGACCGCCGCCCAGATAAGCCGCGATGACACGCGGATCATTCTGAATTTCTGAGGGAACTCCTTCACAGATTGTCACACCATGATCCAGAACCACAATGCGTTCGCAGATCTCCATCACCAGCGGCATGTCGTGTTCGATTAACAACACGGCCACCTGAAATCGATCGCGGATCTGCTGGATCGAATGAGCCAGCATGCGCTTTTCCTGAGGATTCAAACCGGCCGCCGGTTCGTCCAGCAACAGAACCTTCGGATCTGTCGCAAGAGCTCGAATGATCTCCAATTTTCTTTGATGCCCGTAACTTAAATTGCTGGCCAGTTCTTCAGCACGATCCTGAAGTTCAAAAATCTCCAGCAGGTTGAGCGCCTTCTCTCGCAACCCATTTTCTTCCTGATGATAGCCACGAGTTCTAAGCACCGTATCCAGCAGGCCGCGACTGTTTCTCAACTGCCCTGCCAGGCGGACGTTGTCCAGCACGGTCAGATTGGGGAACAACCGAATGTTCTGAAACGTCCGCGCAATCCCTGCCGCTGTGATTTCATGCGGCTTGCCGCGCCCAAGTTGAGTCGACCCGAGTCGGATCTGACCGCAGTCCGGCCGATAAACGCCGGTGAGCAGATTAAAGACGGTTGTCTTGCCGGCCCCGTTGGGACCGATTAAACCAAACAGGCCACTGCGAGGCAGCTTCAGAGAAAAATTCTGGACGGCCTTCAGACCCCCAAACGAAATTCCGATCTGGTCAACGTCCAGAAGAGCGTCGGCCGATTGCACAGCAGAAGAAGTCGTTGCTGGCGGGCTCATACCTGAGCCTCCGGCGAGGCTGACTTTACAGACGATTTTGGTCGCTGCCAGAAGTTCCAGATTTCGTGAATGCCGAGCAATCCCTGAGGCCGCACGAGCATCATAAAGATCAGCAACAGAGCATAAACAATCAGACGATACTGTTCGAAATCCCGCAACATTTCAGGCAGAGCTGTCAACAGCACGGCCGCCAGTGTTACGCCGGTGATCGAACCACGTCCGCCCAGGACCGTCATGATCACATAGTCAAAGGACCGCTGAAAGCCGGCGTCTTTGGGACTGATAATCACCCCTCGCTCGTGGGCAAATAAACCTCCAGCGACGCCGGCAAAAAAAGCAGCCATGACAAAGGCCAGCACTTTCTGACGTGAGATATTCACGCCCATGGCCTGCGCCGCAATCTCGTCTTCGCGAACGGAAATCATCGCTCGCCCAAGACTGGAACCTTTCAGGCGATAGGCCACCACGATCGTGATTGTCAGAACCGCGTAGACCCAGAACAGATTGGTGTACTTGGGGACTCCGTCAAATCCTACGGCACCGCCAACAGGTGGTGGAATCAGCTGAGCCCATCCGGCATTTTTGAAGTCTTCCACGTCGTCAATCGTCTTGCCCGTCTGCTGCAGAATCACTCGTACGATTTCGCCAAAGCCCAGCGTCACAATCGCCAGATAATCGCCCCGCAATCGCAGCGACGGAAGTCCGACGATGTAACCGGCGAAAGCTGCAAACAGGCCTCCCGCGACACAAGACGCAATGAACAGCCATTCGCCGCTGCCCAGAAATCCGCCATGCTTACCAGCGCTGTCCCACAGAAACATGGAACCGTAATAGGTGATCGTGGCGGCCGTGTAACCGCCCAGCGTCATAAACCCGGCATGGCCAATCGAAAACTGGCCCGTCATACCGTTAACGATATTCAGAGAAACAGCCAGCACGATCGTGATGCCGATGTCCGTAACGATGCGAGCATAAAACTGCCCGATGAGTCCCGGCAAAAAGAAGTGCATCAGGGTCGCGATGCCAAGACCTGCCGCAATGGGCAACAGTCCCAGCAAAGCATTCCCTGTACGCAGTTCGCTCTTCTGTTCGCGATTCTTCGTTGACAATGAAACGGTGCCCACCATAACTACACTTTCTCCCGCAGCGGAGAACCGAGCAGCCCGCTGGGCTTGACCAGCAGAATAACAATCAGCAGCGTGAAGACGTAAACGTCGCGATAGTTGGTCGAGATATAGAACGCACCAAATTGTTCAACGAACGCAATGACGAACCCGCCCAGCACTGCTCCTCGAACATTTCCAATACCGCCAATGACCGCCGCCACAAAGGCTTTCAGACCCAGCAGCACCCAGATGGTGTGAGCCGGCTGGTTCATCCCGGGATATTTCATCACGTACAGAAATCCGGCCGCTGCGGCCAGAGTTGACCCCAGCACAAACGTGAATGAGACGACTCGATCGACCGGAATTCCCATGAGCGCGGCGGTATCCGTGTTGAACGAGACCGCTCGCATCGCAACGCCCAGCTTCGTATGAAAAACCAGGTACTGCATCATCAGCATCAGTGATGTGGCGGTTGCAAAAATCACGACGTCCACCAGGCCGATCACAAGGCGGCGAGCGGTCTCACCTTCGCCAAATGTGAAGGAAGCGAGTTCCCAGCTGGGCAGCAGGGGCGGCATTTTTTGTGGACTGGCACCAAAGACATAATCGAGCTGACCGACATTCTGCAGCAGCAGCGAAACACCAATCGCCGTGATCAGCACATTCAGTCGGGGGGCTCGTCGCAGCGGACGATAGGCCAGCCGTTCGATCGTAAAACCAACGGCCCCGCAAAACACCATCGCTGCCAAAAGCACAACAGCCGCAACCCAGATCGGCGGCACACTTTCCGGATTGTGCGGATTCAGTCCGAGCTTCGGAAGAATTCGTGAAGCGAGCGTGTAACTTGACCACGCGCCCAGAACCACGATGTCACTGTGGGCAAAGTTGATGAATTTCAGAATGCCATACACCATCGTGTAGCCCAGCGCGATCAGCGCATACAGGCTGCCGATCGCGATGGCGGTAATGAGTGTTTGGGCAAAATCTGACATGAATGACCGGGTATCTCAGCGAATGATGAGAGCGAAGCGTCCGGAATGTACTACGGTGCGATCGTTGTCACAAACTTCGGCTTGCCACCCTGCATTTCGAGAATCACGGCCGGCTTGATGGCATTGCGTTCTGCATCGATCGAAATCTTACCGGTCACTCCGTCAAAGTCTTTAGTCTTCGCAAGCTCGGCGGCGATGGCCGGGCCGTCTGTTGAGCCGGCTCGCTGAATCGCCTCGAAAACAACGCGTGCAGTGTCGTAACCAAGTGCGGCCAAAGCATCCGGCGTCTGCTTATGCAACTCCGTGTACTTCTTGATGAACTCCTGAACTCGCGGCGCCGGATCGTCCTGCGAATAATGGTTCGAATAGAAACAACCGTCCATCGCTTCACCCGCGATCTCACCCAGCTTCACCGAGTCCCAGCCGTCACCACCCAGCAGCGGCACAGTCAGACCCAGTTTGCGCGCCTGCAGGGCAATGTTACCGGCGTCAGTGTAGTAGCCAGGAATGAACACAACATCCGGTTCGCTTCCGCGGATTGAAGTGAGCTGAGCTGAGAAATCCTGATCACCGGCCTGATACGTTTGCTTGGTGACAACTGTGCCGCCCATGGCCACAAACGCTTTCTCGAACTCTTCCTGAAGGCCTACGGAATACGGAGAAGCCTGGTCGGTCAGAATGGCTGCTTTGCTGGCAGTCAGACCTTCATGTTCGCGGGCAAATTTTGCACAGACGGTGCCCTGAAACGGATCGATGAAGCAGACGCGAAAGATCATGTCGCCGATTTTGGTGACTTTCGGATTGGTCGACGATGGACTGACCATCGGCACGCTGTTTTCCTGACAGATGGGCGCACCTGCAAGCGACAGGCCTGAAGCCACTTCGCCGATGACAGCAGCAACGCCGTCTTTTGTGACCAGACGAGTCACAGCAGTGCCAGCTTCGCGAGCGTCACCTTTGTCGTCATAAGTGATCAGTCGAACTTTTTTGCCCAGCAGTCCGCCGGAAGCATTGAGTTCCTCAACGGCCATCTTAATACCGTGATCGGTGGATGTGCCAAAGGTCGCTTCGGAACCCGTCATCGAACCAAAATGTCCGATCAGGATTTCGTCCTCGCCTCCACCGCCCTGGCATCCTGACAGGACAACCAGTGAAGCCAGGGTGAGCAGTCCCGTAATTTTGATTCGCTGCAGAAAATCGAAATTCAACGATTTCATATTGGTCATCTCAACTTGAATCGAGGCAGAAAAAGTCACTGCTGCGAAAAATCAGAAGTGGCAGGATTGTCTGTTCATGCAGAACACTCAGCGATCTCGGATGAACACTGTTACAGGAATTCCAGAAGATTGCCTAAGGACGTATCAATCTCGCTGACTTTGCCGCAGGCAGGTTCCAGAAACCCCGTGAAAAATCGACTGTAACCGCGTTGTCAGGCGATTCTCAACCTGCGCAGCAGAATTTTGCCTAACGAGCCCCATTTTCCAACATTCGTACCGGATTGGACGGGCTCGCGAATGGAACGGCTCAAAGGTAGGTACTTTCTTCCGGAAAGGACTTTCGCCGAGAGGCGAACCTTGCGCGACGCTGCCAAGCCAAAGTCGGCCCGAGTTCAGCAGACCACTTGCACACATAGTCGCGACACGTCGCGAAGTCCTGCCCGGCAGGCAGGACCTACTTTATCTGCCGCTGTAACCGTTCATCTTTCATTCAAACCGTACAGTAGCGACGTGGTTTGAGAATTGTCAGAATACGAAGCCCCTTGATATCTCACCTGGCTCATGTCTTACCTTCGGAGCCCCGATCATGAATACTGTGTCGCTCGCTTTTGCCTTTTGCGTTTTGTTTCAGGACGCACCGGGGCCTGATCTTGTAAAGGCCATCGAATTGCAGCGAGGTGGTCGGCACTGGATCGATCAGCCTACAGATCCTCCGAAGTCGCCCGAAGAATCGCAGGCCTGCCTGCAGATTGAGCCCGGCTTCAAGATTCAACTGGTGGCCTGCGAACCGATTGTGCGAGATCCCGTTGCCATCGACTTCGATCACAAAGGTCGCATGTTCGTTGTCGAATACGGTGACTATCCCGTCGGCCCGAAGGATCCCAACGAACCGCCATTGTCACAGGTTGTCCTGCTGGAAGATGAAAATGCCGACGGCAAAATGGACAAGCGCACGGTCTACGCACCGCATTTGAAGTTTTGCCACAGCCTGTTGGCATTTCGTGACGGGGTGCTGGCCTGCACTGAAACTCAGATCATGTATCTGGCCGACACCGATGGCGATAACGTAGCCGATGTCCGAGAAGTTTGGTTCGATGGATTCACTCCCGCTCATCCGCAGATGCAGATTGGATGCCCACGCTACGGTTTCGACAACTGGATCTATCTGACCTACGGCCACGGCAAGGTCCGGTGTACTCGACCGGGTTTTGAAACCACTGAGCCTGTGGATATTCCTCGCGTCGACTTTCGCTTTCATCCGGAGTCGATGAAGTTTGAAGCCATTGCTGGTGCCGGTCAGTTTGGCAACACGATTGATAACTTCGGACATCGCTTTTTCAGTTCGAACCGCAATCCGATCATGACGGATGTCCTGTCGATGGATCTCGTTCAGAAGAATCCTTTCGCTGGCGTTTCCGTGGGACACACAGACGTCGGTCCGTCTGGGGAGAAGACTCGTGTTTATCCCATCGTGACGATGAAAAGCAACTGGCTGTCTCACGCAGGGACGCATACGTCGGCCTGCGGAGTCACGGCCTATCGCGGCGGTTTGTTCGGGGCCGAATCCGATACCAGCGTTTTCGTGTGTGAGCCTGTCGGTCATCTGGTGACTCGTTCGGTGATTGAACCGATGGGTGGCACCGTGACGGCGCGTCGAGCTCGTGAGACGGCTGACTTCCTGGCCTCCAGCGATACCTGGTTCCGACCGGTCAGTTTGGCGACTGGTCCGGATGGAGCGTTATATCTTGCGGACATGTATCGCCTGTGGGTTGAGCATCCGAAGTTCGTGCCGGACGATGTGGCCGCAAAAATGGACTGGCGAGCTGGTGAAGACAAAGGCCGCATCTGGCGAATCGTTCCGGAGAAGGTTTCCGACGTGAAGCCGTTTGTGTCTCCGACGACGACGGAAGATCTTGTAAAGATGCTGGGCGATGGCAACGGCTGGCGAAGAATGCTGGCTCAGCGGTTGCTGGTGGAGGGCAAGCGAGTGGATGCCGAGAAGTCATTGCGATCTGCCGTACGGAATTCACAATTTCCAGTGGGTGGCGGTTTGTTTTTCCGAACTCCATTGCATGCTCTCTGGACGTTAAATGGACTCAACCTGTTGAACGCAGAAGATCTGCAGGCCGCGACATCAATGACTATCGACGGTGGGTGGATTGGAACATTGAACCGAGATGCCGTGAAGTTGATCCGTATGGAGCATTCCGGCAACAAGGACCTGCAGGCTAACGTTTCACTTCAGATGCGCGGTCCAAATGGCGAAACTCGCATGCAGGCGATTCTTGCATACGACTGGTCAAACCCTCAGATCGATCAAAGGTTGCTGGGGATCGCAGGGTCCTGCTGCGATGACATCTGGCTTCAACGAGCATTGCTTATCGCGGCACCGAATCGAGCTGCTGATTTTGCTGCGGCCGTTGTGGACCAGTCACGCCGCGATTCTTCTACAGCCGCAATTCGCGCCGACTTCCTGCGACAACTGGCATTGAACGTTGCCGTGCGAGGCGATGTGGATCAGCTAAAGAAGCTGGCGAGCATCGTCGGTGAAAGTCCTGAATCGGGACTCTGGTGGCAGACAGCGATTGTGATTGGACTCGCCGATGGGTTGCCTCGCTGTCAGAACGCGGAGGTTCCGAAGAGTCTGGCCGCGTTTCTGCAGACACCTCCGGCCACATTGAAAGATTCTGTTGCACCCATTGAAAAAGTCGTGCAGCTGGCATCCGAAACGGCCGTGAATAAAACTCACACCGACGTCGATCGCATCGCCGCCATGGGCCTGATGTCGCATCTTCCGCCGGAAGCACTAACGTCGGCACTTGAGACTTTGCTGACGCCCGGCGAATCTACCGACTGCCAGCGCGCGGCGATTGATGCGGCTCGCCGAAGTGGTCGAGCGGAACTGTCGGAAATTGTGCTGGCGAAGTGGGACCAGATGAATCCGCAGTCACGTTCCGCAGCACTCGATCTGCTGCTGCTGAGAAAAGAATCCATCACATTGCTGTTGCAGAAGATGGCGGCGGGTACGATTTCTTCGTCAGTCGTTTCGATTGATCAGCGACTGATCCTGTTGCAGCATCCGGATGAAACCATTCGCACAACATCGACAGCGTTGTTTGGCGGCACCGTTTCGGCAAATCGTAAAGAGGTGGCCGATCAATACGCAAAAGCGCTGGACATGAAAGGCGACATGATTCGCGGTGCAGCCGTCTTTGCGAAGACCTGCAGCAAATGTCATCGCATCAACAATGTCGGCCATAACGTCGGGCCGGACATCAGCGACACACGCGCTCGAGCCCGTGATGCTCTTTTATACGACGTGCTGGACCCGAACCGCCGCGTCGATCCGCAGTTTACGGAATACATTGTGGTCACCACGGACGGACGCTTATTCAACGGCCTGATGATCGCCGAATCCACGGACTCGGTCACCTTGCGTCAGCCTGAAGGACGCGAGCAGACGATTCCGCGATCAGAAATTGAAGATCTGAAAACGACTAACAAATCGTTGATGCCGGAAGGCATTGAACGTGACGTGACGGTCGAACAAATGGCCGACGTTCTGGAATTCCTGAAGGGACGTTCCTGAGATTCGATACCGCATGCGGCGTCATCTCTGAGTGTTGTCTTTTCGAAAAGTGTTTGTGCCGTTGCTTGAACATTGCGAAACGCTCATTGTGCGGCCAATGATCCACGAACGTCGCTTCCGTCATTGCTCGATGGGGTGCGGGAATTTACGGATATAGGTTTCCCATCTTATGAACCTGATCCGCCTGCAGCATTTTGCGTGAATTTCAGAAATCTCGAAATCCGGGGCTGTTTCCAGAATCAGATGCAGAAATTCCTGCAGAATCTGCCTCAGTTTGAAAACATTATTAAACGGAACTGTAAATCTCCTGAACTGTTAACGATCGGCCTGGTTCTGCTTTTGCGGGCGGATCGATAACTAAAGGGTGGCAGAACTGTCTGAGACGCGTGCAAAAGTTTGCACCGCCCGATACGTTCGTCCGTCTCAGGAATTCGCGATGGATCAATCTTCATTCGTCTCACATTGCGTCGCAATTCTTCGTTCTCGCCTGAAGTCCATGAGCGGCTCACGATCGCGGATTCACAAATCCGCATTGCCTTCCGGGCAGGTGGATGTGCTGGAAGATCGAGTGCTGATGACCGCAGAATTCGGTGACGCACCTTCACCCTATCCAGTG
>QWOO01000062.1 GCA_003669615.1 Planctomycetota bacterium | reverse complement strand
CTCCGCACGCAACTCGACAACGATTGCTGCCAACTCCGCGTAACTCGGTCGTTTTGCTCTTCCGCCCATGAAACGCGATGTATCACACAACTCATTTCTACAATACCCCGGTTTTCACGGCAGAATGGACGGCTACGTCCAGATGTGTCTGGCGGATGGTTCTGTTCGATTCGTTTCGGAAAACATAGATCCGGCAGTTCTTAAAGCTCTGGCAACTCCTGCTGGTGGCGAAATGATTGGCGAATTTTAGGTGTTTTTTATGTCGATTCAGTTGTTATGTACCTGCTCGTGGACCGGCCGAGTAAAAGATGAACTTCTTGGAAAACGCGTGCGATGCCCTAATTGCAAGGAAGCGATCCTCGTTACGATAAAACGCGACTCTCCCTCAATGCCTAAAAACCCCCCAATTGCCAGCAATGCGTCGAAAAACAGGGAACGCCAGAAAAAAGGACCATCGAGCAGGCAGTTGCAGAGCGAAAAAACCAAAGAATGTCCGGCTTGCGATCAGGCCAATCCGTTGACCTCGACGCTTTGCAGGTACTGCGGAGAATTTCTCGACGGTAAAGACGTAAGCTTGAATAAGAGTTCTTATTCCGAGTCGCAACCCAGTTATGACTATGGCGACGAAACCTTTTCAACTGATGACGACAACCCCTTCAATGCCACGACCTCGCTTCCTCCGCGACAATCAGCTCGGGCGCAAAATCAGCCTTCGTCTCGCCCTGCCGAAAGTAAATCAGGGGTTTCACCAGCGTCTGGGGGGCAAGAGTTTGCCACTCCCGTACAACGAATTCGCGCGCGAATGTTTGATGGCCTGATCGCAATCTTAGTAGGTTTAGTTTCGGTGGTCCCTCTTATTATTGGAATACAGAATATTAATGCTGGCCGCACTGGCAACGGCATGGTGTGGACCGCTCTGATCTGGGCTCTCGGTTGTTGGGTTGTTTTTCTAGTTTGGTGGATCAAGCTGGCATGCCGTGGCAAGTCACCAGGAAAACAACAAATTGGGATTCACGTCCTCGACCTCGAAACAGGGCAACCTGCCGGGTTTCTTCGAAACTACCTCATTCGAGATTTCTTGGTGGGCATCATTTATGGAATTCCAGTCGTTGGCTCTATATTTCTGATTGCGGAAATTGTCATGCTGTTCCTGCCTGCGAGAAGAACGGTGCGAGACCTTATTGCCAATACCAGTGTTGTTCAAGATTGACCTGGGGAACATTGCTCCTACTCCTTATCACGATGCCTTTTTTGTGTTGTTCCTGATTCAAAACTGCTGCTACCGGTCTCTGCTCTGCATCACAGCGATGCTGAATTGCGAGTTTCACCGCGGATGACACGAGAGAATCGCAGAAGACGACAGCAGTGATTATGATGTGGTGATCGGGTCCGCATGAATGAGTTTTCAGGATGAAGTGACGACGTTGAGTTCGCAACAAGGACAATTTGGATTCGCGGAAATGCCCGAGTGGCAGCAGGCGGCCATGGAAGATGTGTTGGTTGCGGAAGTGGTTTTTAATCTGCCGCTCGAACGACCATACACCTATTCTATTCCGGAAGAGCTGCGGGATCGTGTGCGCGCGGGGCAGAGAGTTCGTGCGCCGCTGGGGCGAGGTAATCGCAGCGTGGTGGGTTACTGCGTGGCTGTGCGACAGGCGGAGTCCGGCCAAAGGACACTCAAGCCGATCGAAGAGTTGCTGGACGCAGAACCTCTTCTTAGCGGTCAGATGCTCGAGCTGACTCGGTGGATCGGCGAGCGCTATCTGTGCGGCTGGGGCCAGGTGCTGGACAGTGTGATCCCGGCCGGCGTTCGCAAGAAAAGCGGTACTCGAGAAGTGCAGAGCTTTATCCTGACTCCGGATTCGAACGACAAGCTGGCAGAGTCGCGTTTAAGTCGTCAGCAGAAAACCGTCATCGAGCTGTTGCAAAAAGCGGCCGGTCCGATTGCCGCAACGGATCTCTGTGAACGAGCCGGCTGCGGCCCCGGACCATTAAACACGCTGCGAAAGAAAGGACTGATCACAGCACTGCGAATTCGCTCCGAGATTTCCGGCGATGATTTGCTGCCTGCCGTGCAACAGTCTGATCTGATTTTGAATGAACAGCAGCAGGCGGCGCTCGACATGATCCTGAAGCCCCTTCGCGCGGGGACGCATGAGACACTTCTGCTGCACGGTGCCACGGGCAGCGGAAAGACCGAAGTGTACATTCGGGCGATTCGAGAAGTCGTCAGTTACGGCCGACAGGCGATCGTGCTTGTCCCTGAAATCAGTCTGACACCGCAGACGATTCGGAGGTTTCGCAGCCGCTTCAAAACCGTGGCGGTGTTGCACAGTCATATGACAGATTCAGAACGCCACTGGCAGTGGCAGCAGATTGCCAGTGGCGATATCGAAGTGATCGTGGGAGCACGCAGCGCAGTCTTCGCGCCGACTCCCAATCTGGGACTGATTGTGATTGACGAAGAGCACGAGCCTTCGTTCAAGCAGGACAGCACTCCAAGGTATCACGCCCGCGAGGTGGCTCGCAGGCGTTGTCAGGACGAGCGTGTTCCGCTTATTCTCGGCTCTGCGACGCCGACTCTGGAATCTTGGATTCGTGCAACGCGAAAACTCGACACTCTGGTCTCGATGCCCAGTCGAGTCGCCGACCGGCCGTTGCCTCCGGTAGTCATCGTGGATACTCGTAATGATCCGCGAATTTCCAAAGGGTCGTCACTCGGCCGAGCGATGTTTCAGGCCATCGATCGTGCGTTGAAGGAGAAAGGACAGGTCATCCTGTTCCTGAATCTGCGAGGATACTCACCGACCGTCTGGTGTCGCAGTTGCGGCGCGGGAATTAAGTGTCCGAATTGTGATATCACGCTGACCTGGCACCGTGACAAGCAGGTTGTCGTCTGTCACAGCTGCGACTATGAAATCGCGCCGCCGAAAGTCTGTCCGACCTGCCAGAGTCCCGCGGTTCGCTATCTCGGAACGGGAACTCAAAAGCTGGACGAGGAAGTCCGCAACACATTCCCCAACGCTACCGCCATCCGCATGGACAGCGATTCTATGCAGAAGCCGGGCAGTCATGACGAAGCCCTCGAGAAATTTCGCAGCGGCGAAGTCCAGATTTTGCTCGGCACGCAGATGATCGCCAAGGGACTGGATTTTCCAAATGTTACGATGGTTGGCGTTATCGATGCTGACACAATGTTGCGACAGCCGGACATGCGCGCTGCTGAACGAACCTTTCAGTTGATCGCTCAGGTGGCCGGGCGAACTGGTCGAGGCGAACGGGGTGGGCGAGTGCTGGTGCAGACCACTTGTCCGAATGACCCGGCTGTGAAGTTTGCGGCGAAGCACGACTTCATCGGTTTCGCGCAGCATGAGCTGGCCGAACGCTACGATGTGCAGGCGCCGCCCTTCGCCAGTGTGGCGCGAGTGATTTTTAGGGGCTCGGATGAAACTCGCACCCGCCAGACGGCGCAGGCCGTCGCCGATCGGCTGCGTGCCGCGAGGAAGGGACCCACGGAACCGGTACGAGTACTTGGGGCCGCGCCCGCGCCGATCACTCGGCTACGTGGCCTTTGGCGTTTTCATCTACAAATCACCGGCAAGACTCACGAACTGGTCCGCGAATTGTGGCAGTCGGTAGAGAAGTCGTTGTCACTGCCCGACGACGTGGAATTCGCGATCGATGTCGATCCTATTAATGCGCGCTGAAGGTCCGTCTCATAGGAGACAGACATGGCGTCGCATCATTAGGTTCCGAAACGTCCGGAGACACTTTCGAGACGACGCGAATTTCTGCGTCCTCCAAATGCAGTCGCCAGTTGCTCGGCCTCTGACGTGGAGGTTGTAACAGAAGAATGAATCTCCGAGATCACTCCGTCTGTCGAACGCACGATGTCGCGAATTTCCGTTAACTGATGACGAATGTCAGATGTGCAACGCGACGACTCGCCGACTTTCGTCACGCAGCGTTGAGTCAGCTTGCTGATTCTTGAAGCCGCTGTCCCGGATTTCACGGCCAGTTCTTTGACGTTTCTGGCAACCACCCCGAATCCATTGCCGGACTGAGAAGCCCTTGCTGCTTCGATCGTCGCATTCAGCGACAGCAGACGGGTCTGTTCGGCAACGGAATTGATTTCTGCAACGACAATAGCGATCTCTTCCACGGAGTCTCTCAGGCTGTCTATTGCGCTCTGTCCCATCTCCGCAGACTGAACTCCACCGTCAACGGCGGACACGGTCTGATTTGCGCGAGAGGCCAGGGTTTGGGATTGATTCTGAACGGACACCACGGAATCCTGAACCCTCAACATCGCCGCGCGAATTGTATCCAGTCCTCCTTCAATGGCTTCCGCCTCGTTTCCAGAATCTGCCTGTCGGCCGGTGATCATCTGAACGCAATCACTGATCGACATAACGGACTGCACCTGGGATTGGGCGATCGGGGCGCGGGACGGCGTGGATTCTTGATTCGGACGGACGAGCGAACCCTGCAGCGAAAACGTGCGTTCTTCCGGGAAGTTGAGCCGCGGTTTCGGGAAACCCGACCTGTTACATGAGTCAAAATTGTAATTTACTCGTTCCGCCGAGGACTTGAATTTTTGTAGGGCGGGACCCGCGGAACGCCGGCCCATCAAGTGAATGCTGCAAAACGGTGGGCCTGCGCTGGAGATGCTCATTTTTCCCGCCCTGCGATACTCATGGATTCACAGCCTCCGCGGGCGCAACTTCAAAAGGTGCGACTCGGGGGCTCCAGCTGGCAAACCGCCAAAGGCGGCCGCACGTGAAAAGCTGGTGCCATTTCTGTGGGCACAACTGATTCATTCTGTTGCAGCAGTTCTAAGCGAGAACCATATTGCAGAGCACACTTACGAACTGTCGAACACCTTTAAAAAGAACGTCTCAGGCACGGGAGATGGTGTTCATCTGGTTTCCGGAAACGGACCAACTTTGTAAGCTTCGGCTGCGGCAATCATGCTTTTGCAAACCACCAACTGCAAACAGGGAAGAGTTTATGCGTCATGTCGTCTGCCTGATTCTCGGGGGAGGCAAGGGAACTCGATTACTGCCGCTGACGGAGTATCGATCCAAGCCAGCCGTTCCACTGGGTGGCAAGTACCGACTGATCGACGTGCCGATTTCCAACTGCATCAACAGCGACATCAATCGCATGTATGTTCTGACGCAGTTTAACTCCGTCAGTTTGCATCGTCACATTCGACAGACTTACAACTTTGACCTGTTCCATAACGGGTTCGTGGAAATTCTGGCTGCACAGCAGACGCTGGATGGCAACAACTGGTACCAGGGAACTGCGGACGCCGTTCGCAAGCAGGTCCGATTTCTCAAAGAATACGGCATCAAGCATGTTCTGATTCTTTCGGGTGACCAGCTTTACCGCATGAACTTCAAGGAGATGCTGGCGACGCATGTCAATGCAAACGCCGACGTGACCATCTCCACTGTGCCAGTCCATGCCGAGGCAGCTCGGGGATTCGGAATTATGCAGTTGGACGGCACCGGCAAAGTGACCGGCTTCGTCGAAAAGCCAACAGACGATGCGTCGCTGGCCAAAGTTCGCACGCCTGCGGACTGGATCGATAAAATGGGCATCGAAGCCAACGGACGCGAATACCTCGCCAGCATGGGCATCTATTTGTGGAACCGGGATCTGCTCGTCGATCTGCTGGAATCCACCAGCCACGAAGACTTCGGCAAGGACATTTTCCCGCTGGCCATCAAGAACCATCACGTGCAGACGCACCTGTTTGATGGTTACTGGGAAGACATCGGAACCATCAAGGCGTTCTACGACGCCAACCTTGCTTTGACCGACACGAATCCTCCGTTTCAGTTTGCCGACCGACGCGCGCCAATCTTTACACGGCCTCGATTTTTGCCTTCCACACGAATGGGATCGTGCACCGTTCGTGACAGTCTGATTGCAGACGGCTGTCTGATCGGGACATCGACGACGATTGAAAAATGCGTTGTCGGTATGCGGACGCACATCGGCAAAAATGTGACCATGAAAAACGCGGTTCTGATGGGAGCCGACTTTTATCCTACGACCGACGATCAGCTCTATTCGATGGGCGATGCCACTCCTGTGTGGGGTATCGGCGATGGGGCTTATATTGACGGCGCGATGCTGGATAAAAACGTGTGCATCGGCCGCAACGCTCGCATCGTCGCCAGCGAAGCACCGTCCGAAGATTGCGACTGCGGCGAAGTCGTTGTGCGTGACGGTATCGTGGTCGTTCGCAAGAACGCTCGAGTTCCGGACGGCTGGCGGTTCCCTCCGAAATAGCAACGATCGAGCTTCCGTTTGCTCACCAGCCTAAGCGTGGACGACGGCTGCTTGCGCAAGCAACAGTCGAGGCATTTCCCGATTCAGATGCAGTGGAAGAATGCTCCATGTCAGGTGATTGTCAAACCGCCTGACATGGAACTGCCGCCAAATTGAAGATGCTCGACCACTGGCAAACGCCTACATATTGGTCTTCGTGTCGCCACCGCTTCCGCCAGCGACTTTTTGCAGAGCGGCGTTCAGTTCGCGATCGTGAGCGTGGTCCTGGCTGTAGATGCGGAAGATGATGAAGCTGGTCGGCAGGCTGCGGAACAGTTCGTCGTCATCCAATTCATGCGAAAGACCGCTGGCCGGATCGTACCAGTAGTTCTGCTTGCCAGCCGGCTTGCGTGAGTTCGGGCGATGATAGTGGCGAGCCACATCGATTCGAAGCGGGATGTCGCGAATCGCTTTCGGCAAGGACTCACGCACACGCCGTTCGACCAGATCGGGTTCAGAGAAAATAGTTGTACTTTCCGCCTGACCGCTGTGAAAATGCATCGTGCGTTCACACGCCATGCGCCACATTTCTTCGCGATTGATGATCGCCTTCCAATGAGTGCCCAGGTTTTGCAGCGTGGGGTCAGCACTGTCTGCCCAGCGAGCCACGTCCACCAGGAATGACGTTTCCGTCAGACCCTGATAAGCCTTCAAATGTTCCAGCGGGTTGCCCGGGAACAGTCGCGTCATCGTTTCCGCAAAATAGTTCTCTAACGCGATGTCGATGCCTCGCACCGTACGATGAAAGTAGATCGTCCGGAACAGATTGGCTCGCGTTTCAATGAAGTTGATCAGCGTCGGTAAACCACGCGAATGAATCGTCAGACCGTTTTCTGTGAAGAAGCTGTAATGAATCAATCGGGAGATATCAAACGCCTTGGTATTGTAGCCCGACATGTAGGCATCGCGGAGCACGAAGTCCATGTTGTCGACCGTGTAGATGCCGCTGAAGAGGGCTCTCAGTTTTTTGAGCCAGTCGGGCTGCCCTTCAAGATCATCCGGATTGCCGGCTGGGCGGCGAATCAGCCAGCCGATCTGCTTGGGGTCAATCTCTTCCAGAGGCTGCAGCTTGCCATTGGGGTTTCGACGAATGCGGCGAATGATATCGCCCAGTTCGTGTTCAATGATGTGTCCGCCGATATCTTCATGCGTCAGCCCATACTGATCCAGATAATGATCGTCGAAGAAATGCCCGAACGGACCATGACCGACATCATGCAGCAGCCCGGCGATGCGAACCATGCTCTCGACGCAGGCTCGCGACGGAACATTGCGGCAGGAATCCACCAGGGATTCATACCACGCATGAACTGTCACTGAACCGAGATGCATTACGCCCAGGACATGCTGGAAACGCATGTGTTCGGCCGAAGGAAACACCCACCAGGCGGTTTGCAGCTGGTGAATCTGCCGCATCCGTTGAACCCACGGATGATCGATCAGATCCTGCTCGGCCGCTTCACCCGAAGGCAATCCCGTGCGGGAAATGAAAGGGATGTAGCCATGAATCGGGTCGTGAGACAGGCTTTCCGTTGTGAAATCGCGAACCATTCCGTTGTGCCTGAGAAACCATTTAGCCTGAGAAACAGGGGTTCTCCGCGAAACGCCGGAAGTCCATGATCCTCCAGCGACCGCAGATGACAGGCCGGGATGATAGCGAGAATCCGGACTTTGTCCCACCGGATCTTCAGGCGCAGAAACTCCAGGAACGGCGTCCGTCTTAGCGTCAGGCGAACGTCTGGATTACATGAACAGCAGGTCGGCCAATTTCTCGATCGGCGATACTCGTGCCTGTTCCTTTTTCGAAGGACTACTCACCGACTGCCATCGTTCGGCTTCAGTCTCCATGGTCGGTGTCCACGCAAATGAAGCTGCCGAGCGACAAGGTACTCCGCGCGGTTTGGAATGAGTGAGTTTTGTCATCCTGAGTGAAGCAGCGCCCAACCAGGGATCTCGCGCCACGAAGCCTCGTGAGCAAGATGCTTTGCTCATCGCCTCAGAAGTACACTCTCCGCAATCATGCTGGCGAAAGAGTAGTTCGTGCCCGACGACAGGATGCCGGAATCCATCAAAAGCAGGCTGCAGTTCTGCGAGGTGTCACAGCGGACGTACCGACTTTGCGGGTTATGGCTTTGGGCAAACATCCGGATTGGGAGCACCGCCGGCTGGGTCTGGAGTTTTTACTTCCGGCGATTCGGCCTTCGGGACGACGGTCAGTTTCTTCAGACGAATCTTGCGGAAGTGCACGACAGAACCTTCGCTCTGCAATGCAATGCGTCCAACCGCTGGTTTTGCGCCCGTCACTTCACCGGCTCGCTTGCCGTTAATCTCCACCGTGATGCGACCTTCGCGACTTAGAATTCGGCACGCATTCCACGTCTTCACGGGGCCCGCCAGATCGGGTGCGGAATCCAGAGTGTTGTCGGAAACAGCATCACCGCTGGGAAAGATGCTTCCCGCTTCAGGCTGATGCAGCTGGATCTGAATAGCGGTCGGCCAGATCCTGGGCTCGTTCTGAGTGTAGATGAGAACTCCGCTGTTCCCGCTGGGATCTTCGGGATATCTCCATTCCAGCGACAGTTCAAAATCACTGTACTCAGCAGTCGTGAACGCAAAGCCTTTCGGCGCTCCGGTGCAGATCAGAATTCGATCGGCATCGGGCGGGTCCTGCATGATCATCCAGACGGTCGCGGCATCCGTCTGGGGATCGGAGCTGAACAACTTCCAGTTCGCCATGAACTCACCGGCCAGCAAGTCCTCCGCTTCTTCCACTTTTGCTAATGCCGGCTGAGGAGCGTCGGCAGCTGGAGCGGCCCCCTGATCACTCGCTTGTACCTGATTTATCGCGGTCGCAAACAAACTCACGACCAGCATCCAAACCGTCGTGTGCCATTTTCGAAGGACGCGCTCTGCATGTGTCACAGGTTCGCGTTGAAGCTGCGACGTACGGCGAACCAGTCCATTCGAGATAATGGAGACGGTTGACAGGGAGTTAGGCGAGTCGTTCATCTAATCAACACAGGAGGCTCGAAATTGCAATCAAAGGCGTTCAGCGGAATCGTCAAACGCCGCTCGAATCAAGTCAGCGACCTGGAATAAACAGCGTTCCGGCTCAATTGTCAAATGAATGTACAAAAGTTGCCGCCTGTAAGGAACCAGGAACACTCTCCACCTGAACGGATCGAGCGACAACAAAAAAGCCCTGCCGGATTCAAAGGTGGCAATGATCGACACATATTCATGGATCGCAGCTTTATGGATCGCAGCTTTATGGATCGCAGCTTTATGGATCGCAGCTCGCAACTGCATCGCCGCAGACAACTGCACCAATAACTTGAAGCTGCGACACATATTCATGGATCGCAGCTTTATGGATCGCAGCTTTATGGATCG
>QWOO01000276.1 GCA_003669615.1 Planctomycetota bacterium | reverse complement strand
CGTTTTCACACTAGCGTGCAGATCCGACAGATATTTCCGAGGAGCGTGCCGGCTGCATCGGCTGCACATCAATGCTTTCATTAAGCGGCGACGGGAGCACGCCTGAATAACCAAAGACCGTTGGGAACTCGGTAGTTCGGCCTGGCGTTGGGAACGGCAGCCGACGTTCAGAAAACAATCTCTGGAGGGCGATAGAGATCAGGCCCAAAAGTAGTCCCATTCCAATGTAAGGTGCCAGCATCAGAGTTCTTTCCGGGAACAGCAACCATGTCACCAGACCCATGCAGCCCAGGAACAAAAACGGTACCACCACAGTGATCTGACGGAACATGGACATTGCCAGAAAGAACAGGACGCAGCTCAGGGCCGTGACAAGCAGCAGCGAAACATGAGGAACAAGATACACCTTTAAAGGCCCGGAATCCGCAGATCCAAAAAACAGATCGTGCCGCCCTGGTTGGCGCAGCCATTCGTCGGCTCGGTCTGCCATGATCGTCTGCAGTTCCTTGGTAAACGGCGAGAGCACAGCACGCAGCTGACGTTCAGTCAGAGCGGCCATCGACTCGCTGCCAGGCAGCATCGTGGCCGCTCGCTGAGTTAACGAAGAGAACGCAACGTTGGCGGTGACGGCCTGATACTCGTCCTGTGATCCCACGCACCACACAACGGGCACGGCAGATGATTCGCCAATCATTTGCACTCGCTGAAACTCTGGAGTCAGCCACAAAGCGGGCTTTGCTGACAGCTTCTGTCGTACTCGAAATTCGAGCACCATCGGACCTTCTCTGGAGCCCTGAATTTTGCGGGCTGCAATCGTCCATCGGTTCACATTTCTGTCTACGATCTGTTGACGCTGGATCAGCGTCCTTTCGAAGACGTCGGAGTTCAGCGATTGATCACCGAGGAGAATGGCTTCGATATCAGCGTCTGCTGCGGTCTCGGCAGATACAAATTCGGGTACCGAATCGTAGACGGCCAATGTTGAAATGAAGGCCTGCGTTCCCATGATTCGAGACTGAACAAAGATCAGGTCAGGGCTTGACGACGAAGTTGCAGATAATCGTCCGGTCCAGTGCAGCGGCACGATATTGACACTCTCTGTGGTCTCCATTGCCGATTCGAATCGCTCTGAATACACAGGTGCCCACAGAGGATCTTTGATCGTGAGGCCGCTCAGCGAACTTGTTCCGACCTGAACGCTCAGAACATCTGCGGGCTGCGGCAGAATGATGGGAAGTTGATAGACGTAATCAGCCACCTGAGCCGCGTCCGGGGGAGCTGGCCAAAGGTAGGAAATTTCAATGTTTAAAGTGCCACGACGTGCTTCAGGAAGTCGGAAAATCCAGTCAATAGTGCCACGAAGAGGCTCCGGCTGTCCTGCAACACGGACCGTTGGACGGAGGCCTTCCGGCACCTGCAGCGTCAATGCGGGCATGTCGCGGTGTTCGATTTCGAATCGAATCAGTTCCTGAACTTCAATTCCGTTTTCGCGAGGCTGCATTCCCAGCGTGATCTCGGCGCGGGCGTAAGGAGTCTGGCGAGGCAGTTCCAGGCGGACAGGAATGGATGGATCGTCAAGAAGCCAGCTCTCTGAGTCCACCTTCGGCTCCACCTCATTTGATGCGACAGGAGCAGAAGCTGGAATCGTTGGTAACGGCTCACCAGTGCCCATGCTGATCGGACGAATGGAGTACTCGTCGGACTCAATTGTTTTGATAATAAAAGGCTGAGCACGGCGGGTTAAAACTTCCGGGCATCGCAGTTGAATGTTGCCGGAGCGAACGGCCGCCAGTGCTGCGAACGCGCTGAACTCAACCACGAACTCGCCCGACTGACGCTCCGGAAATGTTAACTGCAGAACATCATTTTCCGTTGACGACTCTTTCATCGACAACGGCTGATTTGTTTTCCCACTAATCAGACGCATCGTGCCCCGAAGAATCTGCCAGTCTCCACTGGAGTACCCCGGCCAGATAATAGAAAGATCCAGCAACGAACCTTTCAGCACACTCACCGGATACCGCACCGTCAAGATCACATTCTGAGGATCCGGCTGCAGGCTAAGTTCCGGGAAGACTGCAAATTGCGCTTCTGTTTCTTCCACATGCAGAACAATTTGCGATTCCGGGGAACGCATGCGAAACGCCGTTGCTGCGACGCTGAGATCGGATTCCGAGGGGACTCGAATTCGCTGCGCACCTTTAAGTTCCGTCTGCTGGACAAGCAGGCCGGTTGGAAACAGAATCTCGAGATCTCCGGGCTGCTGATTGACATCCTGAAGGGAAGGCAGGGAGACTTTAATATCCTGCGGGAACGTACGATTGATCAGCTCAAGATCAAATGACACCGTCACCGTGCCTTCGATAGGCGAAGTCAGACGAATGATGGCGGGTGCCGTTCCTGGTGTAGCAGGACTCTCAAAATTGTTCAGAACTGAAATGCCGGCTGCATTTCTTGCATCTGCTTCGACAAGTTGAAATCCTTCTGGAAATGTAACCTTAACTTCACTGATGGGGCCACCGGTAATCTGCAGGTTTTGCGTTCCTGTTAAGGTCACAGGGATCGTCGTCAGATCCAGCTTCATTCGATTCTGCACCTGGATGACAGGTTTCTGGGCGACACGTGCGACGACTTCCGACCACGTCATGCTGAACGATGCAGGAAGGCCCCAGAATTCAACAGAACGGACACCTTGTGCATCACGTGTCGACTTGTCTACAGCTCCCGTCGGAAGTTTTTGAATTTCCACCGGCGACGAAAATGTCAGCACAGAATGAGATGCCGTGGATTGAGGCAGATTCAGATTCAACTGAGAAACACCCGGCGAGATCGTTCTCGGTTTTCCAACCAGAGACATCCTGACGGTATGTAGACCTTTTCCGCGCAGGTGCCACTGGCGATTATTCTGATCGCCTGACGTAAACAGTGCCTGCGAATTGGTCGGCTCTGAAGTGGCGTCAAAGGCTTCAACGTACACATCACCGAAAGCTAAAGGCACCGTCACCCACTCGGATTCGAGATTGATCTGAATCCTGAGTTCTACGGAAAGCTCAATTTTATCTCGGTCGATGGTGCCCGTGAATTCAGCATGAGCGATCGTGTATCTTGGAATACTTGTTTGATCCTGAGCCCGTCGCAGCAGTTCTTCCACAATGCCCGGCTGAAGCAGGTCGGCTACTGGAACCAACTCCCCCGTTCTGGTACGGAAAAGCAGTTCAGAGTTCTGGGGTGTCGAAACACGCGACGCATTAACTTCCGAGGACGGCGATGCGGACGGCAACGTTCCATCCGGAAGAGCGTTCTGAGCCAGTGTGACTGGCGGCGAGACGCAAAGGGAAAAAATGAAGATCAGCAGGTAACTTATTGGTTTCATCGACCCGCTTCCCTTCTACGTCTGCGTGAAGTGCATCACAACGTTCAGCAGGCTTTCGGAATTCGAAAGCAGCCGTGGTGACGAAACGATACTTCTCGTACAGGTAGTTTAGGCGGAATTTGTTGCTTGGTGAAGCTGTTGAGGGAAATCAACGCAATGCGACGACGAGTTCCTGGCAGAGTATCGGAGTACTCGCAGCCAGCAGGCTTGGCGCGAATGCATCAAATGTTTCGCCTGCAAGGTTTGTGACGGATCCACCAGCTTCCGATACAAGAAGGCTGCCAGCCGCAATATCCCAAACATAAAGACTGCTTGACCAGAAGGCATCCGTTCGGCCGCAGGCAACATAAGCAAGGTTTAGTGCTGCAGAACCTGTGCGCTGAACCGTTTGAAGCTGAGTCATCGCGTTTAGAAACCGTCGGACGGCGGGGTCGTTGGGGTCGGCCGCGATTGGAAGACTGGCCATGGCCATCGCCGACTTCAACTGTGTTTCTCCGCTGGTGACGATCCGTTCCCCATTTCGAAAAGCGCCTGCGCCGGCTACAGCGGAAAAGATTTCATCGCGAGTGGGGTCGTAAATCACGCCCACTTCCATGCGTCCTCTGACCGACAGGGCAATGGAAACGCAATAATAGGGGAAGCCGTGGACGTAATTTGTAGTGCCGTCCAGCGGATCGATGATCCAGAAGCATTCCGTGTCGGCTGATCTGTCGTTCAGGTTTTCTTCGCCGAGAAAGCCGTGTTCAGGGAATCGACTTTTCAGGCTTTGCACAATCGCCGCTTGTGACGCTTCATCGGCTTCTGTCACAAGGTTAGCGCGACTCTTTTCTCGCACAGAAAAACGACCTCGCCAGTGCTGAAGCACGCGCCCACCCTCGTGCGCTGCGTCGATTGCAGCAGAGAGCCAGTTCTGTTGTTGAATACTGCTGGATTCTATAGGAGTCATGACGATCGATTGTAGGTTCTGTGCTGATCGAAGGAGATCTTCCGATTGATCAGACCTTAATGTTTAACGGGAAAGAAACAATGGTCGCGACAAGGGTCGCTGTGTCAACATTGATGTCCGTGGTTTGAGTAGAAAAGACATCAGTTCGGCTTCAGCTATGGATAACAATTACCACACGGACAGTCTTCGACCTTTACTGAAACCGCCGATAACCGAGTCACTTCCTGCGAAGCGAAGTGGTGTCGCATTTTCAGCGAACTTTGCTTGAGAACACCTGCCATGCCTGATTTGAACGCGTCGCAAATTGTCTTTCTGATTGCCGTCCTTGTCTTCACCGTTGTGGCGGCTGTCTCTGACATTCGAACTCGGAAAATCCCAAATCGGATGACGGTCCCCATGTGCCTGGCCGGTCTGGTTTATCAGGTGGCCTTTTTCCAACTTGACGGATTGTGGGCAGCTCTGGGCGGTTTCGCCACTGGCTTCGGAATTTTGTTTGTCCTGTGGATGATTGGTACGGCAGGCGGCGGAGACGTCAAACTTATGGGCGCTCTGGGGCCGTGGATGGGAGCGATGCTGACTCTGAAAGTTCTCTTCTGCGCGCTGGTCTTTGTTACGGTCGGAACTTTTGGAATCGTGGCTTACTCCGCGATTTCGTCCGGAGTGCGAAAAACCAAGTCCCAGTATTTGAAGCAGAGTTCAGCCTCCGAAACAACTGGCGAGCGACAGAAACGCCGAGTCATGGCGTTTGCTGCACCTGTCGCACTTGCGACGTGGAGTATGTTGGCAATCCAGTTTCTGACGGGAAAATACTAACAAGTGAATTACTCCAGGCCCGTCATGAAGTTTTTTCGGCAATTTTTTCAGGTAAAGGTCTTCCTTCGGCCGAAATGACAGAAGTGTAGAGTCATTTTCAGGGCTCAAGTTAACATGCATTTCCAGTGAGCATGCACATGAAAATCATCACAGGCAGAATGTCCAGACGCAGGGGAGCAATCCTCTCGATGGAACTGGTGATGATCATGCCCTTGTTCCTGGTGCTCATTTTTTCCATCGTCGAATTTTCTATGCTGATGTCAGCCAGCAGCCGTGTGTCGAATGCGGCACAAAGTGGCGCAAGGCTGATGAGCATCTCCGGGGCGGCTCCTGAAGAAGTCAAAGCCAAAGTGACTGCGATCCTTGGGCCAGCCCTGTCGCAAAATTGTCGTATCGACGTTCATCCGGCTGCTCATGTGGGTGATGTTGGCAGTGTCTACGTGACGGTCCCAATGAAGAACGCGAGTCCTGATCTCCTGTGGATGACCGGATTCAGTCTCGATAGTCGTTCCCTGAATGCTGAATCGCCCATGGTGATGGAGCGTTGTGCGTACCAGGAAGATTCTCAGAAGCTCTAGTGTAGGCTCTGACAGCGTCTGCAACTGTGCAGACATTCTGGTTCCGGAAGGCTGTTGTCGCCTGAATTGTACTTTGGTGTTCCGCAGGGATGTGGTGCTAAATGTCCGGTATTCTGCAGCCGGTTTTTGCTGTCTGCAGTCAAATCATCACTTGATAATTCCCCCTGCGTTGAATTGATCGTCTGGAGATTCGTCGTGAAACTCACTCCGTGGATGCTGACTGTGGCTGCTTTCGGGATCATCTCCCTGCTAGCAGTGGGTTTTCTTTTCAAGAAGCTGATGGCATCGCCGGTAGAGGTAGCGAAACCTCCCGAGCGGCGAGTTTTGCCGATGGCGATTACGGAAATTGAACCGGGGACCGTGATTACAAGAGCTCACGTCGGTAATGGTCCTGGAAAGATCGGCGAAAAATTGTCGGAAGATACATTCCTGTCGCTGGATAGCGTAATTGGCCGTATCGCACGGGAAAAGATTTCTGCGGCCGTGCCCCTTCGAGGTGCAATGTTCTACGCACCTGGCGACCATCCAGGTCTGAAGGTGGCTGCTGGTAAGCAGGCCGTTGTTGTGAGAGTCAGCGAGACAACTGCGGTCCTTAGCCAAAAGCTGAAACCTGAACAGCATGTGGATGTCCTGTTGACCGTGGATGGCGTTGGCACAGGCGGAAGCACTCGCCTGCAGTCCACCGGAGGAAGCACTCGAAGCGCCTCTGGCTATGGCGATGCCATGACGGCAACCCTTTTCAAGGGTGTAAAGATTCTGTCCATGAGTCGCGGTTACACAGCAACCTCGCTTCAGGGCGCAGACTCGCACAATGTGACACTGGAACTGGACGAGGAGCAGGCTCGGGTGATTTCACTGGCTCAGCGAAAAGGTGAGATCGATCTGGTCTACAACGCGGATGGTGCAGGGTCTGGCGGCATTGACATTCACGCTGCTGAGAAGGACCGGATTACTCTTCAGGAAATTCTTGGGATCAAGCCACCTCAGGAAAAAGTGAAGCCGTTCAAGACAGAACATTATCGAGGCGGTGGTTCGTCCAGCAACTTCTTTGAAAATGGCGAACGAGTCGGGAATTTTGGCGGCAGCGGTGGTGCAGATACGGATGGGGCTCGCCTGCAGAGTACCGGTGGTTCCGTCGGTGGCTGGTCAACAGATACCGCACCTCCTGATCGTCAGCAGAATGTGGCTCAACAGCCCGCGGCCGCAGGGGCCGGACTTTAGTTCGAGAACTCGACACGGATCGCTGCTCGTTAGCCAACACGACTAATGGTGCGGGCTCCATTGTTGAACATGAGTCCGGTCTGATGTGGTTTGACCAACAGACCGGATATTTTACGTGTTGTTCTGATCTCCCGCTTCGTCGAGAGAACGGAGTACACAACGGTTTCCAGGAGAGCAGGCAACTGTGGCTCTGCACAGCTTCGCGGTGCTGCCCCAGTCGTAAAGTTTCGGAAGGAGGATTGGACCGATGCAGACTGCTCTGTTTGCTGTTGAAGTGACGTCACGTAACTCAGGTCGTCGCGGTATTTTGACTGCCTGGACAATCTGGCTGATGCTCGCTGCTGGCGCAATTGTCGGCGGCCTGTTCAATGTGCTCTGGATTTCCTGTGTGCGGAACCAGGCTCAGAACTGCGCGACGTCCGCAGCACTCTCCGCCGGCCATCGCTATCTGTCTGATGACATGTTGCGTGGTTGGCAGCAACCCTTCGAGTATGAGGGTCGAGTCGCTCGTTGTCGAAAAGCGGCCATCGAGATGGTGGAACACTCACGAACAGGAACGACGTTGCCGCCAATTTCTGATGAGCAAGTCGATGTGCTCTGGGGTGATGATCAGACGGCTTCCAAAGATCCCTCACTGCTGGTGCCCGAAAAGATCGTCGTCTCATTTGATCGACGTGATGCTCCCCACTCAATTGCATCCTTCTTCGCGGGACTCGCCGGAAATCGAGCGACAGGACTGGGTGTTTCGGCGGCAGTCTGTCTGGAGCATGCTCCTGCCGGCTTTCAGCCCTCTTCCATGGCAAGTGTGCCAATGCTGCCGTTCAGCATCTGCGACGATGTTTTGCCTGCGAAAGACGGTCAGACTCCAGCAACTGCCGGCTATTGGACTGCCAACATTGAATCTGGAAAGGGACGCGACCAGTTCAGCTGGGATCCGGAAACACACACTTTCCAGGCTGGTCCCGACGGCCTGCCGGAATTAAAGGTCTCTATCTACGCCGCCACTTCTGGCAGCGGCCCGGATGCGTTTATCCCTTTGTGCTTTCGGAAAGTCTCCTCAACTGCGTCTGGTCCGGCAATCGCAGGATGGATCAAAAGAGGACTGAAACTGGACGACCTCGATACGTTCGGTATTGATAAGATTACTTTTCCCGGAACACTTCCAACGGCCTCGCTGTCAATCCAGGATCAGGCTTCTTGTATCAGCGCTCTTCAGATGAAAATCGGAGAGCCATGCATTGTTTGTTTGTCTTCAATGGAAGGGTCTGAGAACGGGGCCGGGACGCTGAAATTGAAGCGACCTGTAGCCCTGAGGATTGTGCAGGTCCAGCAGAATGCATCGAAGATGGTGGGTCTGATACTCCAGCCGTGTGTGATGGTTACATCGACGGCCGTAACATCGACTGCTGCGGGCATTGCGTCGAATCGCTACGTCTACAGCATCCGATTGACACAGTAAATCCAGACCTGAGTTTGCTGCTGCAAATGCGCATGTGATGACGGAGGGAACTCACTGGTGCTGGATGCCAGTTGTTTGTCGCCGTGCGATGATCGTCGGATAAATCTTCGGCAGGCTGCAATCTACGGCACTACAGGCTGAGGCTGATTCTGCCGATGAAACACATCCGAAGGGAAATTCTGCCTGCAACAGCCGCATGCAACATTGTGGAGTTCCCAGGGAATAGCACTCGATAATGCGACGGGTCTATAGCGTCGTGCGCTTGCATTGTTCTATTTTCGTTTCGCCGTTACGCAAAGTACTAAGGCCACTTTATGGTCGCTCCATCAGACACTCTGGACAACTCGGCTCGCGACTTTCAGCGTCTAAAGACTTCTGTGCATCGGCAGATTGTCGACGTTGTGGATTTCACCAAAGCCGAAGCCATGTCCGAACCGGAGCTGCGAGCCCAGCTCCGCTCTCTGGCCGAGTATCTCTGTTCGCGGCAGTCCGTGAAAGTTGACCATCAGCAGCGCGAAGCGATGGTTTCCGAGATCATGGACGAGATTTACGGGTTTGGGCCGATCGAATCGCTGATGGTCGATCCGTCGGTCACTGACATTCTGGTGAATGGCCCGGATCGAGTTCTGGTGGAACGAAATGGTATTCTCGAATCGACCAATATTCGATTTGCGGATGCAAACCACCTGATGCATTTTATTCATCGGCTTGTGGGTCGTGCCGGACGTCGAATCGATGAATCAAGTCCGATGGTCGACGCTCGGCTTCCTGATGGCTCGCGTTTCAATGCGGTGATTCCGCCGTTGGCACTCTGCGGCCCCACAATCTCGATTCGTCGATTCGGAAATCGTAGAATTCAATTGGAAGATATGATCAAGTTCGGGTCCATGGCTCCGGCGATGGCCGACTTTCTGATCCTGGCCGTCCGTGGCCGAATGAACATTATCGTCAGCGGTGGTACAGGTGCTGGAAAGACAACACTTCTGAATTGCATGGGACGTTACATCCCGGATTCGCAGCGCGTCGTGACGATTGAAGAAACGGCTGAATTGCTGCTGCAGCAGCGAGATGTCATTCCATTGGAAACTCGTCTTCCGAACATGGAAGGCAAAGGTGCAGTCACGCAGCGTGATCTGTTGCGAAACGCCTTGAGAATGCGACCAGACAGAATCATCGTTGGAGAATCTCGAGGAGCCGAAGTTCTGGACATGCTTCAGGCCATGAATACAGGTCACGACGGCTCAATGAGCACCGTGCATGCGAATGGCACTCACGAAACTCTGGACCGTCTGGAACTGATGATTGCACTTTCTGGTGCGGACCTGCCGTCTCGAATTGCCCGTCAATACATTTCGAATGCAGTGGATATCGTGATCCATGTT
>QWOO01000100.1 GCA_003669615.1 Planctomycetota bacterium | reverse complement strand
TCCAGGCGCGAAGATTGGTGTGCTTGGCAACAACGGTTCCGGCAAGAGTACGCTGCTGCGAATCATGGCCGGCGAAGACAAAGATTACATGGGCACCGTACGGCCCGCGAAAGGCATCAAGATCGGCTACTTCCCGCAGGAGCCGCGCCTCGACCCCACAAAGACTGTGGGCGAATGCATCGCAGAAGCCGTCGCAGAATCTCGTGCGATCCTCGATCGTTTTAATGATATCAGCATGAAGCTGTGCGAAGATCTGACGCCGGAAGAAATGGAAAAAACGCTGGAAGAGCAGGCCGATGTGCAGGACAAGATTGACCACTTCAATCTGTGGGAGCTGGATCGAACTCTGGAAATCGCTGCCGATGCGATGATGCTGCCTCCCGCAGAAGCGCGCATCGAACATCTGTCCGGTGGCGAAAAGCGCCGAGTCGCATTGTGTCAGCTTCTGCTGATGAACCCGGACATGATTCTGCTGGACGAACCAACAAACCATCTGGATGCAAACTCGGTTCAGTGGCTGGAACAGTTCCTCAAGAACTTCCCCGGCACCGTCGTGGCGGTGACTCACGATCGTTATTTCCTGGAAAATGTGGCAGGCTGGATTCTGGAAATGCGTCGCGGGAAAGCGATGCCGTACGAAGGCAACTACACGGCGTGGCTTGAACAGAAACGCAAACGTCTGGAGCTGGAAGAGCGTTCCGAAACTCGCCATCAGAAGGAACTTAAGCGAGAACTCGAGTGGGTCCGGATGTCGCCCAAGGCTCAGGCCACCAAAAATAAGGCGCGTATGGAGCGATACAACGAAATGGTCGCTAAGGAATACGACGTTCGCGACGAAGCCGCTCAGATCCAGATCCCGACGTCTCGAAAACTGGGCAAGCTGGTGGTCAAAGCTCAGAACCTGAAGAAGAGTTTCGGCGACAAGTTGCTGTTCGAAAACCTGAATTTCGATCTGCCGCCAGGCGGAATCGTGGGTATCGTGGGGCCGAACGGAGCGGGCAAAACCACTCTGTTCAAAATGATCATGGGAACTGAAAAACCTGACACGGGTACTCTGCAGATTGGTGAAACTGTTCAGATTTCGTACGTCGATCAGTCGCGTGATGAACTGGATCCGAAGAAGTCCGTCTATCAGGAAATTTCCGGCGGTTACGATCTGCTGGAAGTCGGGACAGCTAAGATTCACGCTCGCGCCTACTGCGGCCGCTTCAACTTCAAAGGACCGGACCAGCAGAAGTTTGTGGGCGACCTGTCCGGTGGGGAACGCAATCGAGTCCATCTGGCGAAGCTGCTGCGGTCTGGTGGAAACCTGCTGCTGCTCGACGAACCGACAAACGACCTTGATGTGGAGACTCTGCGTGCTCTCGAAGAAGGACTTGCGGACTTCGGCGGTTGTGCGGTTGTCGTGAGCCACGATCGTTGGTTCCTTGACCGTATTGCCACGCACATTCTGTCGTTCGAAGGCGACGGCACTGTTGTCTGGTGCGAAGGCAATTACCACACGTACGAAGAACAGCGTCGTGAACGCCTGAATGCAGATTCTGACCGAGGAACCAAAAGTCGCTTCAAGCCGCTCAGCCGCTAAAAAGAAGCTGCAGTCAGTTCCGGTGCGCGTTCAAATTTTGACATTGCGTTGTAGCGTGCGACGAGTGAGCGACAGCGAACGCCGGGACGCCGGGACGCCGGTTGATGATTCGTTCCGGTGTGATAAGCGGAGCGCAGGCAAACCAGCTTTTGCGATCATGATTTCCATGCAGCGTGGTCACTGGATTAGCCGGTGTTCACGCTGCGTTGTTTGATGGACGGGCGTTCTTCGGTGTGCCTGCTGTCGGCTTCGCTTGTCTGACACACCATACGAAACGTAGTTGTTCTGCGAAGGCACACTAACCAGCGTAAAAAATTTGCTGCGTTCATGTTGACAGTCAGTAACAACAGTACTATCCTCCGACCGATGAGCCCCGTGGCAAAACAGGGCTTTTTGAAGAATCGAAGGAGCGAAAGTATGACCACCATCGGACAGCGAATCCGTGAGATTCGCAAGAGTCGCAATCTGACTCAACGAGAGTTAGCCGATCGAGTCGGCATCAACTTTACATATCTCAGCCGTGTTGAAAATGACCGTCTGGATGATGAACAAACCCCCCGAGAAGAAACGCTGCAGCGGATTGCCAAGGCCTTAGAGGCGGATCCGGATGAACTGCTGCTGCTGGCTCGCCGAATTCCGGATTCTTATCGAGACCGAATTTTGTCCAGTCCCGGCGTGTTTCGTAAGCTATTGAACCTTTCAGACGCTGATCTGGAAGATCTTGTCGGACAACTTGAGCAGCACGCCAGGCGTTCCAGACACCTTTGATCGACAGCGTGAACAGTCAGTTTCGTCTGTTTTAAACGGATCGAAATACGTCTGCAGTTCTGTAACAAATTTCTGAATTCGGGACTCGTTGAGGCATCTCAATGCGGCTTGGCAGATCTGGCGAGCATCGGGCTGTCACTAACGTGTGACCAGCAGCCATTTGGGCCATGAGCCCGATGGACAAGTTATCGAAACCAGCTCAAGAAGAGTGATTTTCATCGCAGGGAGTGTGACAATGCGACGCCACGATTTAACCAGCATGCGGACGCGTTCCATTGATGCGGTTACTGCGATGCGAATCCGTCAGTATGAGCAACTGATGGGCGAACCGGTGATGTTTCCGGTTCCGATCGAAAAGATTGTCGAGCGTATTTTAGGGCTCGATTTTGACTGGATCGAAATTGAAGAGCAGCCCGGCGAACAGATTCTGGCCGGTTTGATCCCCGAAGAAAAACGCATCGTGCTGAACAGCAAGCATCTGGACCTGTTTCATAAGAAACCAGGCCTGGAACGCAGCACGATTGGGCATGAGGCCGGGCATTGGGACATTGATATTGATCGCACAAGTCTGCACCATCCACGCTTACCGGGCTTTGAATTGCAGACCAGTGTGGTGCGTCGTCATGCGGCCGATCGGAATGTGCTGGTAGAGGTACTCAATCGAGCGGCCTATGACGATCGCTATTTCGAGTTGTATCGCGAATTGACAGCCGGCCAGGATTCGCCCGAAGTTCGAAGTGCGGTTGATCGGTACCAGTCGTCGATGCTGATGCCGGAATGGCTGATCAAAGCGGCTGTGAAAGATCTGGACGTCACCTCCTGGCCGGCGTTGTATGCGTTGGCCGAGAAGGCTCAGGTGACGATCTCCAATCTGACAGTGCGGTTGCATCGCATGGGAATGATTTACATCCCTGATGGAACTCGCGATCTGTACGCGGGACGAGATGCTTATCTGGGCCAGAAGCATCTGTTCTAAAGCTCGATGTTGTTCGAATACTTATGTTGAACAGACCGGTGTCCGGTGCAACGAACTGCGTTTGACCGTACCCGGTGAACGCACAATTTATGGTGAAGGCGGAGGGTTCCTCCGCCCCTTTTTTGGACGTTAAGTTGACAGTTGCTAACAACAGGCAACTGTTTGCTCGACAAATTTCTTCCGTCGAATGGAGTCGAAGCGATGCTAGTTCTCTCTCGTAAAGTTCAGCAGCAGATTCTGATCCCTGAACTGAACATCCGGATTACGGTGCTCAGCGTGGGCACAAACCGCGTGCAATTGGGCATTGAGGCGCCGTCCAGAATCCAGATCACTCGCCCCGAAGTGATGCGACCGATTTCCGTGACGCGTACGGAAACGCGGCTTGTGGAGCAGGAAGTTGCACAGCATGTGTGCTGACTGTCAAGGCAGTTTAGTGGAGAGATACCCATTGCAGCGAATTATTCGAAAAATCGGCGTGGGAAGAATGGGAATTCTGCAGCAGCGATGAGAACATGCGCGGTTATATGGAATTTCATTGTTGCTCTGCGAATTCGCGATCTGTGGTATGGTCAGGACGATACGTAGAAGCGTGTTGTCAGCAGATCGCGGCTGCAGGCAGATAGGGAGAAGGATTGTGGTCAAGATTTCAATATTACGCAGACGAGCCGTTCGTCGAGCCTTGGGTACTTTGTCGTTGTCGGCGGCCATGCTGGCCGCTTCAACATCGGCCAATGTATCTCTTCATGCAAATCAGGAAGAAACTGAAGCAGCACCAGTTGAAACCGGGCTGGCAGTTCCTGACGACTTATCCGGCGAAGCGCTGGAAGCCATTGATGCGGCTCTTGCGACATCACTGGGCCCGAGTCTGGAGATTGCATTTGACGCTGCGAAATCATCCCAGGAGCGTCTGGCTGCCGCGGGCGAGATCGAGCGGATTGCTCAGGGCATCAACGCCACTTCGCCGGCCTTGAATGTTCTAAAGCGACATTTGCTGCGTCGATCGGCTCTGATCATCGCGGCCGTTCGGGCATCCGAAGCGTCCACAGAAGGCTCGCCAGCAAACTCGCACTCTGCGCAGTTGGCTCAGGCCGTCAGCGAGACGGAAGCCATGCTGAATGCCATGAGCAATGGTGCCGGCTGGTTGACTTATCTTCACCTTGCGGATCTGCAGGGCGGAACAGCATCTTCAGAGATGAAGGAACAGGCGATTCGCAATTTGACCACTTCTGAGTCCATGAACAATGCTCAGTTGGTGTTCTTGAATCGACCGGCTTTCCAGAATTTGAAAGCGGCTCTGGAATCGGCTGTTGCAGCAGAAGCACCGGCTGCTGACGAAGCGGCGGCCCGCACAGCACTGACAACCCGCATCAACTCGCTGGTCAGCGCACTGCTGGCTTACGAGAAAAATGCTCTCGCTGTGGATGCTGAGAAGGCTCGCACAGAATGGCGTTCGTTGCGAAGCCGATTCCCTGCGGCGGCCGATGTGATGCGAACGGTTGTGAACGAGCACTACTTCAATCACAACGTGCACTTCACGGTCTCTGAAGAACTGCTGTCTCGCCTGATTTCTGACTATCGCACGGAAAGCGGCAGCATCGCCGACTGTGTCATGGGAGCCTGGGTGACCGGTTCGCAGACAACCAGTGTGGACGTGCGAGCCGATATTCGGCCATCTACCACGACGGCTCGCTTTGATCTGTCTGTGAACGGGAATACTCAGTCGAACACCAAGGCTCAGAAGAGCCCTGCGACTGTCTGGACCAATGGAAACCATTACTTCTGGATGAATCGATCGGTCTTCTTTGACGGTCGCAATGTCTCGGCGACTCCAGCCAACTTCAGCGTCGACACCAACAGTCGCACTGTGGGTCTGGCGACAAAGTATGACGGCATTCCGATCATTCGCGGAATCGTTCGTCGGATGGCATCTCAGAAGATTGCCGAAAGCAAGCCTCAGGCTGATGCAATGACTGCCGACCGTATGCGTGATGAGGCTCTGCCGAAATTCCAATCTGAAACGGATTCACAGTTTTCGACCGGCAACGATACCTTGTCCAAAATGCTGAATTCTCTGGAACGCCGTGGAGTTGGTCCGGACAGCATCAGTGCTCGTTCCAGCAACACGCAGATCGCTGTGAGTTCTCGCACAATCGGTATCTCCCGTCTTGGCGGATCTCTGCAGCCGCCGTCTGTTTTGATGTCCAACGGTGCGGCTGCTCAGGTGCATGAGTCTGCACTGAATAACTCGATTGATGCCCTTGGCTTTCAAGGTCGCGATATTCCTGAAAAGGAATTTGTGACGGAACTTGAAGTTGCTCTGAGCGACCTGTTCCAGCGCGAAATCAAGCTGACCAACGGCGAGCCAACTCCTGTTGCCGAAGGTGAAGCGGATGAGCCGCCAACCGTATTCCTGTTCAGCAAGTCAGATCCGATTCGAGTCCGTTTTCACAACGGCCAGATCATTCTGCAGCTGCGAACCGGCATTCGTCAGGAAGGCAAAGAAGAGATTCCCGAAGAGACGGTGACGATCCCAATTTCCATGACTTTGGAGAACGGAAAAATCATCGTAAATCCCGGTAATATCGCCGTCACTGGCCGTCCGACTCGATCCGTTCAGATCAAACGAGTTCTCGCTCGCCGAATTGTTCGTAAGGAGTTGAGTCCAACCTTCGACCTTCAGGCCGCAGGCGATAAGACTCTGCCTGTCACGGTCACTCACATTGAGTTGAACGATGGCTGGCTGACGACTGAAATGCAGTAATGGCCGTCTGCGGTCATTGTTGAATACTGAAGAAGCCCGGCTGTTTTGAACAGCCGGGCTTCTTTTTTTCGTTGCTTTGCATTGCAGCCGAACTAACGTTTAGCGACCGACGCCCTGGCCGGGTGGGCGTTTGGCTTTGGTGGTTTTCAGGTCGAAGTTGGCCTCACCAACGATTTCGCCAAGCCCCTGCAGCAGTTCCGGGCCAATGTTCACTTTGCAGTCATTTCCCGTGGTCAGAATATACCGCAGTCGCGCACCGGCTCCGGAGCCCGATTCCGCCTTGTCATCCGAGTTGCTGCCAGAATCTGTATCTTCATCCGGATCCACCACTGACGTGTTCACTGCAGCACCGATGCGGCCATTCTCCGCAAATGAATCGACAATCAGGATCACATCCGTCGGGCCGGCATAACGGGAGAGCAGACTGCGAACTCGCTGAATGTCATCTGGCGAATGCAGGCCTTTTTCGAACTTGATTGCAACCTGTGATGTGAACTCCTTGTCGGCCTGATCGAGAGTGAAGATACGATTGACCACAAGATTGGGTTCTCGCCCGCGACGATCCACTTTGCCCGCGACGATGATCACGCTTTCCGGCTTGATCTGTTCTTCATACCGTGCGTAATCATCGGACCATGCGATACAACGAATAATGCCCGTGGGATCTTCCAGATCGAAGTTTGCGTATTTGGAGTTTCCGTTGCGGCTGGCCTTTTTCGCGTTAGCCAGTTTGATCGCGGAAATCATGCCGCCCACAATCACCTGAGCTCCGTCTTCCATTTCAGCCAGCTCGGCGTTTTTGTTCGCTGCATAACGTTCAATGCGACGAGAATGCTGAGTCAGCGGGTGTGACGTCAGATAGAACCCGATCGTTTCTTTTTCCCACGCCAGCTTTTGCTGATGAGTCCAGTCCGCGATATCCGGCAGGCTGATTGCCATCGGAGCGCCGGCATCGTCGACTTCTTCTTCGTCGCCACCGAACAGGCTTTTCTGTCCTCGAGCTTTGTCCTTCTGACGGGACACTGCCGACTGGACCGCGCGTTCTACAACCGCAGTTTGCTGGGCTCGATTGCCCGGGAGCGAATCGAACACGCCGGCCTTGATCAGCGTTTCCAGAGTGCCTTTGGTCAGCACTTTCGGGTCTACACGTTCTGTCAAATTGAAGATATCCAGGAACGGTCCGTTCTGGTTTCGTTCTGCCACCACGGAATGGACGACGTTTTCACCGACCCCCTTAAGCGCCGCAAGTCCGAACGTGATCTTGCCTTCGGTAAACCCAAAGTCGACTTCCGAACGATTAATGTCCGGCCCCAGCATTTCGATCTTCATACGCCGCGCGTCATCCACGTGCTCGCTCATTCGCTCGGTGCTTTCCATTTCGCAACTGAGCAGTGCGGCCATAAACTCAACCGGATAATGGGCCTTCAAAAACGCGGTCTCATAAGCGATCAGACCGTATGCGGTGGAGTGCGACTTATTGAAACCGTAACCGGCAAACGCCACGATCAGGTTCCACAGTTCCTGAGCGACCTGCTCCGAGATTCCGTTCTGAACCGCACCGGTAATGTATTCCTGGTGGAAGCTCGAGATGATCTCGTGGCTTTTCTTGCTGATCGCCTTAATGCACTTGTACGACTTGGACAGTTCAATGTTGCCCACTCGGTTCAGAATGCGCATCACCTGTTCCTGGTAGACCATGACGCCATAGGTCTCGGCCAGAACTTCGTCCACGACCGGATGAACCTTGCGAGGCGGCTTGCGACCGTGCTTCACGTCCACGTATTCCATCACCATCCCGCCTTCCAGCGGACCTGGTCGATAGAGTGCCGATGTGGCGATAATGTCGGCAAAACAGTCGGGCTTCATCTTGGTCAGCAGGTCTCGCATTCCGCCGGACTCCAGCTGAAACACGCCCTTCGTCTCGCCTCGCTGCAGTAACGCAAACGTCTTCGTGTCGGAGAGGTTGTTTTTGACGTATTCCAGGTCAAAGTCGGGATGCGTGCGTTTCACGTTCTGAACGGCTTTGTCCAGGATCGTCAGGTTTCGCAGCCCGAGGAAGTCCATCTTCAGCAGGCCGACTTTTTCAACGGTCGGTCCATCCCACTGAGTAATAATGTCTTCTTTGCCGGTGATGGTCTGCAGCGGCAGCACTGTATCCAGCGGCACGTCTGCGATCACCACTCCGGCCGCGTGGGTGCCTGCGCTGCGAGCCAGACCTTCGACAGCGATCGCGAAGTCAATGACTTCCTTCGCCACCGGATCCATATCGTACGCAGCCTTCAGGTCTGCGCTTTCTGTCAGGGCATCCTTCAGCTTGATATTCAGCGTATCAGGAACCATCTTCGCGAGTTCGTTGACTCGACCGATCGGCACATTGAGCGCGCGAGCGACGTCGCGAATGGCGTTCTTGGCTTTCAGAGTACCGTACGTGCCGATCTGAGCGACGTTGCGAGCGCCGTATTTTTGCTTGGTGTAGTCGATCACCATCTGCCGACGATCGCGGCAGAAGTCGATGTCGATATCGGGCGGTTCAGTTCGGCTTGGGTCCAGGAATCGTTCGAACAGCAAGTCATACTTCAGTGGGCAAACATCGCCAAGACGCAGCAGGTAGGCGACGATAGCACCGCACGCAGAACCTCTCGCTCCGCATGGAATTCCGTTTCGACGTGCGAATTCCACGAAGTCCCAAACGATGAGGAAGTAGCTTGCGTAACCTTTGGATTCGATAACGCTCAGTTCGTACGCCAGCCGCTTCCAATGGCCCTCGGTCAGCTCATCGCCGTAGCGTTCGAGCATACGTTCGTTGCAGAGATCTTTCAGATACTGGATGTCAGTCTGCTGGTTGGGCGGTCGAAAAACCGGATACAGTTTTCGTTCGCCCAGCTGAATGTCGACGCGATCGGCAATCTCCTGAGACCTCGCCACGGCGCTGTCGAGTCCCGGGAAGCACGCATACATTTCATCCGGCGTACAGACGAAAAGACCATCGTGCTCCATCTTCATGCGTTTTTCATTGTCACGTGTGGTGCGAGTATTCACGCACAGCATCACGTCCTGAACTTTCGCATCTTCCTTGCGCAGATAATGAGCGTCATTGGTGGCGACCAGCGGCAGTCCCATTTGATTGGCAAGATCGACCGTCAGGTCCATGCAGTCTTTTTGAATCTTAAAGCCTGCGTTTTGAATCTCCATGTAAAACCGATCACCGAAGACTCTGGCGTACCATTCTGCAAGCTTTTTGGCTTCGTCATACTGTTCCCCCAGCAAAAGGCGAGACAGCTCCGAGGACGCACAGCCCGACAGACAGATGATACCTTCGTTGCATTCTTCCAGCAGCTCACGATCGATACGCGGCTTGTAGTAGAAGCCTTCGAGGTACGCGGAAGATGACATTCGGATGAGGTTGTCGAATCCCTTGCGATTCATCGCCAGCAGAGTCAGGTGCGACGACGCTTCCTTCATGCGGCTGGACGTACGATCGGATCTTCGACCGGGTGCGACGTAGGCTTCATAACCAAGAATCGGTTTCACTCCGCCCTTTTTGCAGCCCGTGTAAAATTCGATGGCGCCGTAAAGATTGCCGTGGTCGGTGATGGCAATCGAGTCCATTCCCGATGCCTTCACGTGCTTCACCAGCTCGGGAATTCGGTTCACTCCGTCGAGAAGACTGTAATGTGTGTGACAATGCAGGTGCGCAAAAGGGCGGACCGGAATTGTGGGAGTAGTT
>QWOO01000215.1 GCA_003669615.1 Planctomycetota bacterium | reverse complement strand
GTGATTCACGGATGCGTACTTGCCCTTCCAAAGCCCACCCGCCATCGCCTTCTGATAGGCCGCCTTCAGCCTCGCGTCAAACGTAGAATCAACGCTGACCATCCCGCGCAGATGAATATTATGAGCAAACTCATGGATGAGGATGCATTCCGCAGAATAGGGGTCTCCTTTATAGCCCAGCAAATTCTCTTCGCCGCAGGAGCAATACGGATCTGTTTCTGATCCGCCCATTCCACGAGCCCGCGCGTCCCAGAAATCTCGGGCGTTGATCCCGGCCACTTCGGACACGGCTTTTGACTCACGCATCCAGGCCCATTCCGGCAGATCCGTTGTGAACTCATTCCAGGCAATGATGCTCATGCGCGAGCCGCTCCGCACCATTGCTTCACGAACATCCGGACGTTCTGCCAGCATGAGATCAACAAGCCACGCTGCCTCACGCAGAGCGTAGTCATCAACAACGGATGATGCCACAATCGGATAGCCGTGGGCACTGATGTATTTGGTGTAAAACGCCGGCACTTTGAGCTCCGCCGGCGGTGCCGAAATTTCTGCTGGACGATCGTCAGTCGCGGCTGCTTCTGAGTGAAGAAGTACCGTCGCTGTGATCAGAACCGAGTACAAAAATCGTAACATCGCAATCCACCTGCATAACGACGGAGACAAAAAAAGCTCGCCGAGGAATTACCCGCGCGAGCTTATTTAATTCGTCTTGTGCGGTCGATTGTCAGCCGCCAGTGATTGAACCGCTTACCATAAATTTGAGCACTTCCTGGCGTCCTTTGACCTTCACAATCATTTCCTCATTGAACTTGCCAGGCTTGTCAGGAGCTGTGAACTGCATCTCAACGATCTGAACCTTGTTCTCTTTGTCGTTCATTTTGACTTCAAAGCAGTCATTCATCTTCTGGCAGTCGACGTCTTCGATCAGAAAGGGCTTGTTGCCCTGCACTGTCAATCGAACGGTCGTCGTCTGGCCAGGCTTCAAAGATCGAATGGCAATGTTGGGATTGCTGATCGTGATATCAGGAACAATGTTCGCTTCAACAATCAGAGGTACATAGGGATTTGAAGCATCATCGGTCACAAGTGTGACGATGTCGCGAACTCGGCCCGGCTTCGTTTCAGGAGCCAGTGTCATCTCAAGGTCATAGGCTACCGTGCCCCCGCTTCGGGTTGTCTCACGAAGTACCGCTGTCAATTCCGGACTTGTGATCTTCACATTTTTAATCTTCCAGTCCTGACGTCCTGCATAAGCAATGCGAACGGTCGTGGTTTTGCCGGCAAGGAAATCAAGTTTACCGAAATCCACTTTGCCTGGTTCAAAAACAACATCGGTGCGGATGTAGGCAGAAACAGGTATTCGAACTTCGGCAAACTGTGGCGCGTCAAAGTAAATTGAAAGTGATGTGTCGCGTTGTTGTTTGAAGGAGCGGGTGTTCATTCGGACTTCCATAGAAGTCTTTTCACCCGGCTGAATCAGACGAGTTCCTGGTTCACCAGCTTCAGCACACCGACAGCCCGTGGAGATACTGGAAATGTGAATCGGGTACTGGGTAGTATTTTTTATCGTGACCACTTTCACTGCTTCGGATCCGGTGGCGATGACACCAAAGTCGAGTCTCTTTGCATCGACCATAGCGTCAGCCCAGCTTACCTGAGCGATTGCAGTCGGCGCAATGACACACAAGACGATCGCCCCAAGCACCAGATTTTTTATGGTCCCCAACATGTTTTGCACCTGTTCAAGAATAGTTCCAGATCGAAGTGCCCGGGATTTGCATCCCATCCTTCTCAGTATGCTTCGAAATCCCCATTTCGAATGCACAGCGGATACCAGCAGTGGCCTCAGTCACCATCGTCCAAGAGCTGGGTTTGTCGTACCCCAGGGTTCTGAGCGGCTTTTGGCGAACGCAATATGCGAGGAAAATCCAACTGGAGTCCTCTTTTTTGCGAACTGAAGCCTGCCGCCTCATCGGCAAAGCCAGCTGAAGAACATTAGGAGTCAAGAGTGCTTGTGTCAATCCGCATATTTCTTCATCCAAGCTATCGGTCCGGCAATTTTTGCCGGTGTCTGGCCAATGTCTTTGCAAACGGCGCGTCGCGTGCTGATTTCGCCGCCGACTCCGAGGTCTTGCCACCACCTTAAGTTGCGAAAACGAATTATGGGATATTCAGGATGACTGCGTGTTGTGGCGAGTTGTTCGCCGACTTCAAACGTTCCGTCGCCATGCGTCAGGGCATCGAAACGATCGAGCAGCTTAAGCCGCCAGCCGCTGGCACGTACGAATAAGTTGCGTAATCCATGACCATGCGGTCGGCGTTGAATCGCCATCCAAGTGTCCGAATAGCTCGCTTCATTCGAGCAATCCATTCCTGCGGCAGATCGTCTCGGTCTCGATTGTAAAACAGAGGGATCACTTCTTTGGTGAGGACTCGATACAAGTCTTCACTGTCGCGAGCATCCTGAACGTCCTGATTCCAGTGAGTACGTCCCGTGCCGATCGCGAAACCGTTTTGCCCATCGTAGGCTTCTGCCCACCATCCATCCAGGATGGAGCAGTTCAGACCACCGTTTAGAACGACTTTCTGGCCGCTGGTGCCCGAGGCTTCCAGAGGTCGTCGGGGATTGTTGAGCCACACGTCGACTCCCTGAACAAGGACTCGGCCCATCTCGATCGTGTAATTCTCCAGAATCAGCACACGGCCTCGAAACGGCGGTTTGCGGGTCAACTGGAAGATATGCTGAAGAATCTGTTTGCCTCGCTCGTCCGCCGGATGTGCCTTACCCGCAAAGATAAACTGCAACGGTCGCTCGGAGTCCGTAATGAGCTTGCCCAGAAACTCGAGGTCTTTCAGGATTAGATCGGCTCGCTTGTAGGGCGCGAAACGTCTTGCAAATCCGATGGTCAGGGCCTGCGGATCAAACAGTTGCTCCATATCGGCAATGATGCTTTCACTTTCGCCGCGCCGAGTTGCCTGCTCCACCGCGTGATGCCGAGCGTAGTTGATGAGCCGGTTCTTAAGTGTGGAATGCACCTCCCACAATTCGCCCGGTGAAATGCTTTCGAAACTTGTCCACACATCTGGTTCCCCAGTGCGCTGATACCAGTTCTCCGGAAGCACGCGGTTATAAAGAACTCGCATCTGCCCCGCGAGCCACGAAGGAACATGCACGCCGTTCGTGATATGTCCAATTGGTATCTCTTCAACACTTCTCCACGGCCACAACCCGGCCCACATGTCGCGGCTGACCACGCCGTGAAGACTTGAGACACCGTTGGCAATCCGACATAGCTTCAGCGCGAGTACCGTCATGCAGAACGATTCCCCGCCGTTTTGCGGATCAACTCGTCCCAATCCCATGATTCCATCAATGTTCAGACCGATGGCATCCCCCAACGGCCCGAGATGTTCTTCGATCAGGCCCTGGTCAAACCGATCATGGCCGGCCGGCACGGGAGTATGTGTCGTGAATGCACAGCGACTGGCGGTTTCGCGAAGAGCTCTGTCAAACGGCAGTCCATCCTCCTGCATGCGTTCTCGAATGACTTCCAGCGGAGCAAATGCCGAGTGGCCTTCATTCATGTGAATAACGTTCGGCAGTATCCCCAGCGCTTTCAGTGCCTTCATTCCACCGACGCCGAGTAACAACTCCTGACGGATGCGAGTTCTTTGGTCACCGCCATACAGTCTTCCCGTCAAACGGCGATCATCCTCATGGTTGGCGGCAATGTCTGTGTCCAGCAGATAAAGATTGATGCGGCCGACCGCGAGATGCAGCACTCTGGCGTGAATCGGTCCTCTGCGAGTGTCCACCGAAATAATCACAGGACCATTGTCGTTTGACGCCTCACGTAACGGCAGGGAGATGGCTTCAAGACGCGGATAAGACTCCTGCTGCCAACCTCCGGCATCCAGCGCCTGCGTGAAATATCCCTCATGATAAAAGAGGCCAATGCCAACAAGCGGCAGGCCAAGATCGGACGCACTTTTCAGATGGTCGCCCGCAAGTACGCCAAGCCCTCCGGAATAGATGGGCAATGATTCGTGCAGTCCAAACTCGGCGGAAAAATAAGCAACTGGCCCCTGACCAAGAATTCCCGCGTGCGTCGAACCCCACGTCGTCTTCGCTTCCAGATACTCAATGAAGCGACGATACGACCAGTGAATTCTTGTGTGCAGCACAGCTTCCCGAGCACGCTCTTCCAGACGAACAGGAGGGTACTCGTTCAGAAGTAACACCGGATTGTGGTTGACCTTCTCCCAAAGTTCCGGATCAATCAGTCGAAAAACGTCGGTCACTTCCGGATCCCAGCTCCACCAAAGATTGTTCGCGAGGCGATCAAGCTTTTCATGAATGCTGAGTTGAACCATTTTGTCCGTCATGACAAATCCTTTGATCGGCTGCGATGTCACCGTGATATCCCAACAAAAAAGCCTGCCCTTTCAAAGGGGCAGGCTTTTTGAATTTTACTTTTACCGCAAAGCTTATGACAGCTTTACATGCTTTCGCTTCAGTCGGCGACCCTTTGAGCTGGCGGGACGCTTACCATGGTTAGCTTTGTTCAATTTTCGGTTTGTCTTTGCCATTGTTCCAAATCCTGAGCACTACGAGTGGCTGAGTTATTTTGTATCGGATCCTGATCGACCAGTTCGAATCACACTCTTCAATGATTCCAGAACTCTGCGGCAGACCAAATCTAAGCTGAGAAGGATAACGTCCTTTTCGCTCCCGGAAAACCCTGTTCAAAGTGTTCCAGAGGTTTTTAAGCCAAATACACATGAACAAAAAGCCAGTGATGCATCGGTCGCCTGAACGTTATCAAGCGTTTCACAAAACTACGCCTTAACCCACGCCTTCCATTCGTCCTGTGCTGTCATCAAATTGATCCACTTCAACGCCCATCCGGTCCAGCATCGACAAACACAGGTTGCACAGCGGACTGAAGCGGGGTGACGGTTGCGGTGACTGACAGCAAAACATTCTTGACCTCATTCTTACCCCCGACCTGATAATTCGCCACGGCTTCACGAAATGAATCTGTCCCCTGCGGAATGCCATTCAGAGCGAATTGTCGTGGGCCAGTCCGATTGTCGCCCCGTGCCAGCTTGCCTGGCATGAGCGGACGTTTTGTGGTTAGACAACGTCAATCAACGCGACGCCGCTCCGGTTGGCTCGCCCAACCGGAACGGAAAGTTTTTGCACGATGCAACATGAGCAACGCTGCGAAACTTAGCTTCCTGCCAGGCGAGCTGGGCAGGGGAGCCGTTTTTCTCGTGCACGTGCTGACTTCAAAACTTTCGCTTATGTCTGGCAAGCCAACTTGGGGCGGAATGCGATCGCGTTAAAAGGCATGGCCCATGGATACTCTCTATTCGTAGCTTCCGCCCGAATGAACCGGACGGAGAGCGGAGGTCAGCTGGTTGTTGCTGTAGCTGCCAGTTGTTCCTCCCGCCGGCACAAGGCCGACGGAAGGTGATGCTCAGACATGGAGGGCGTCGCCCTAAACCTTCGATGGAACAGATCACCGTATGCCAGACGCCGCTGCTCCGCAGCGAATCGCAGAGCCTTGCAAGACACTCCACTCTTTTGAAGCTGGGGTCTTGCGAACTCGAAGGCGGATCGCCGGCAAAGGGCGGTGGTCGATGCCTGCTTCTCGCAGTCACAAGGATTCGGTCACGGAGTGACCGACCTACGTAGGCGAGTCATTCTATGATTCGATCCTTGCCGATTACATCAACCCACGACGAGACAGCTCCGAAACCACCTGCTGCACGATGGCAGAAACGTCGGCTGGATTCGGTGCGGAACTGTCGCCGATTGGGCAGCCACCGACAGGTTGATCGGTGAATCCGTGATTGGACAGCATGCACTGCAGTTCGCGACTGAGCGTTGTGATGTCGGTTTTCTGCTTGTCGGACAATGGCTGACGACCGGTGCCCATCTTGAATCCACGCAGGCCCACAGCCGCGCGGAAGCCTTCTGGGAACTCGGCCGAATAAATCATCGTGTCGAACAGTTTGATCAGGTCGTACTGAACCGCACGAGCTGCGTCGATCTGATAGGTTGTGGTCAGATCGTACAACTTGCGAGTCAGTTCCGGGACGACTCCGGAGCTGGCATTCGTTCCGCCGTCGGCACCTGCCAGCAGCATCGGCATCAGAGCCGCATCCCAGCCGGTAAGGAACGCGAAGTCCGGACGATTTGGCTTCACCGCCTGAATCATGCGAATCATGTTTGGAATGTCGCCCGATGAATCCTTGATCGCCACGATCTTTTCGAACTCTTCCGACAGGCGTTGAATCGTCGGCACGTCGATCGGGCTGGCGAACATCGGAATGTTGTACAGAGTCACGTCGATCGGCGTGTTACGGCCGATCTCGGCGAAGTATGCATACACTGAAGCCGGGCTCAGTTTGTAATAAAACGGGGCGACAATCGCGACAGCGCGAATGCCCAGCGAATGATAGTACTCGCAGGCCGCGATCGTTTCTTTTACGTTCGCTTCGGCCGCACCGGCCAAAATGGGGACTCGGCCACGCACCTGATCGGCCAGAATCGCGACGATGCGCCGACGCTCTTCCGGTGTGAAGCGAGTGAATTCACCAGTGGAGCCGTTCGGGTATAGCCCGTGAACGCCACGCTCGATAAGCCACTCCGCATAGCGCCGCAATTCGTGCTCATTGATGCCTCCGTCCGCTGTGTATGGAATGAGGTTAGGAGTGAATATGCCTTTAAGAGGTGCCTTGGCCATGATCAGGAACTTTCAGATCAGTTTCGCGAAAAATAGATTCAAGTTTTGCGGTTAAGGCAAACCGGCCTGCCATCACTGCGGTCAAATCGACTTGCGGATGAACCTGAAACGAGTCCAGCCGGAAGATATCACAAGCTACAAAGTGGAAATCGGTTTTTACAACCCAAAGCAACAGTCGATTGGCCACACGATGGTCACGATACCCCGGGATTTGGGTCAAGGGTGAAATCTGCTTGTTCTACGGACACTCAGGGTTAGGAAAGTTGAATGCCCGGGTTTTGCAGAGAACTTTCCTCTTCCTGAAGCGGATCTGAAATGAATCGCCCCCTCAGAACAGTTGCCATTCCGCTCTGGAATCCGTGAAATACTTTCGAAATCGGCTCCTGATAAATACCTTGTTCCACCCCCGCGCCCACTCGTCACCGGAAGCACTTCGTCATGCCAATTTACTCGCCCTGGAAATTTTTGTACGCCCCGTTGAACATGTTCTCAGTTCTCCTTGGGATTAACCCAGAAGCGATGGCCGACGAAAAGTTGCCATCAGTGACATGGAAGATGCATTCCATCAACGATCAGTCTCCCTATGAAGCTTGCGGCGCCGCCGACTTTAACGGGGATGGCAAAATCGACATCTTCTCGGGAGATTCCTGGTACGAAGCGCCAGCGTGGACAAAGCATCAAGTACGTGATGTTCCTGCCAGTGTTCCCAATCCTCACTACTACGAAGATTTTTCCGACTCGCCGCTCGATGTGAACGGCGACGGTCGTCCTGACATTGTCACATGCAACTATTTCGGAAAACGAGTCGGCTGGGTCGAGAACCCAGGCAGCGATTCGACGAAGCCATGGACGGAACATGAAATCGACACGCCGGGCAATATGGAAACCGGCGAACTGATCGATCTGAATGGTGACGGAAAGCTCGACTTTCTTCCCAACACCGGCAATGTTGTCGTGTGGTACGAACTGACTCAGCAGAAGCCCGACGTCGTGTGGAAGAAACACGATTTGGGAAATGAAGGAGCTGGGCACGGAGTGGGAGCGGGCGACATAAACAGCGACGGACGCACCGATATCATCACACCAAAAGGCTGGCTTGAGCAGCCGGAAGACTCATCGGCCGAATGGAAATTTCATGCGGAATTTGATCTGGGTGCGGCCAGCATTTTCATTCACGGACGCGACGTTGATGGGGACAAACTGACCGATGTGGTCTGGGGAATGGGACATGGATTTGGCCTTTACTGGCTGAAGCAGTCCACCTCTGTCGATGGTAAACGTGAGTGGAAAAAACTCACAATCGACGACTCTTTCTCGCAGGTTCACACGCTGGTCTACGCAGACCTTGATGGCGATGGCGAACAGGAACTCGTCACGGGGAAACGTGTGTATGCTCACGAAGTCGAACCCGGCGACACAGATGGTTCAGTCGTCTTCTACTATCGTTTTGAAAAGGCAACTGCGACGTGGAAGAGGCATACGATATTTCACGGTGACCCGGCTCTGAACGCTCCCAAAGATGCCAAAGACCGCTGGGCTTTGAAAGACTTTCCTCGAGGTACCGCCGGCACAGGCCTTCAGATTGCAGCCGTTGACATCGACAAAGACGGGGATGTAGACCTCGTCTGCCCCGGCAAATCGGGGCTGTATTTGTTTGAAAATACGGGTCTCTGAAAACGGACTTCTGACAGACCGGCCTATCAGTCTCTGCGAGACTGATTTGGCCTGGCAAGTGTTACGATTTCCATGGGGAACGTTCCAGAAACCACCAGCGAGGCTTCCAGACGCCATGCGTCAGGCCGAATTGTTTTCTGGCCACGTCAGCAATCGTCGCTGCAATAAATTCGGGATCGTCGCTGATGATGAAGCGGTCGACGTCCAGTGAGCTGATTGTTCCCTCAGCGGCCATGGTGTCTCGCAGATAATTCAGGAGCGGCCTCCAGAATTCCGCACCTGCCAGTACGATTGGAAAGCCCTTCATCTTTCCGGTCTGAACCAGAGTTGCGATTTCGAACAGCTCGTCCAGTGTGCCGAATCCACCGGGCATTGCCACGAACGCATACGAATATTTTGCCAGCATGAGCTTGCGGATAAAGAAGTAACGGAAGTCGACGAAGGTATCGAGATACGGATTCGGACGTTGCTCAAACGGCAGGATGATGTTGCAGCCAACACTGCGACCTTCAACGTCTTTCGCGCCGCGATTGGCGGCTTCCATAATGCCGGGCCCGCCACCGGTCATTACAGTGAAGCCGGCCAGAGCCAGGTGTTCTCCTACGCTTCGGGCCAGTTTGTAGTACGGATGCGATTCGCTGAATCTCGCTGATCCGAACACGGTCACACAGGGGCCTGCGAAATGCAGCTTTCGAAAGCCCACGATCATCTCTCGGAAGGCTTTCAATCCCATCAGGAATTCACGGATGCGCGATTGCGGGCCGGCAAGAAATCGCGTCTCAGCGACGCGAGCAACGACTGCTTTCGTACCTGAAGATTTCCCGGAGGCCAGTGGTGAATTCGTCTTCGCGTCCATAAAGACTGCTCATTCGATGTTTAAGAACTTCAGTTTCCTTGAAGCATGCAGTCTATGTGACTACTTGATACCCTTGGAGGGCGGGAAGCATATCGGTGCGGAAGACTTCAGGTCGATGGCAATCATCGGGCTGCCGCCGACGGATGTGGTCAGGCCGCAGACGCGTCTCGTTGCGATTTTTACTGAGAATTTCAGGCTTTTAAGAACGGTCGGAGACGCGGAAATTGAGAGGATTCGCGTATCAGCAGCCGCACAACAATGCATCGGGTGACTCACGAACGAGCTACGGCACGCGAGATCGTATAATTTAGCCAGACAACTCAGGGCTCGAAGTTACTCGGAAGCAGGACCGTGAGTCTTTTGGGGTTCTCGAAAACGTGGTAAAAAGCTATTGTTTTGTTTTTCCAGGCGGTGCCGAACACCCCCTGCTAATGGCATCCAGGTGACTCAGCATGCGCAATTCCACATTTGTTGTTCTCAGTTTTCTCGGCCTCATCTTTCTGGCCGCATCGCTCATCTGGATGCCCGT
>QWOO01000210.1 GCA_003669615.1 Planctomycetota bacterium | reverse complement strand
GTCGGCGATTCGTGCGGCGGCGACGGCGTAGGTGATCCGGTCGAGGCCAGTCGCCTTTGTCGGTTGAGTCGGAGCTAGGGATTCGGCAGGAACTCGTTCGACGGTTCCCAGCCGGGGAATCCACACCTGATAAACCGTGTGGTTCCAGACCGTCTCGACATCCAGAATGCGCACGGACTCCCCGTGGGCTGCACTGAAGGCCCAACTTCCGACTGCAAAACTCGCCGGGGTGTTCGTGGTCATGATTTACTCGCCCTTCAGCAGCGAGGCGTTGTCGAAGTACATCAAAAGGGCGGGGTCTTCTTGAATCACGGCATCGGGAACCCGTTTTGCCATTTGAACGATGGTCGTGTAGTCCTTCTTCTGCCAAGACTCCTTGAATCCGGCCCGCAGTGCCTCTGTGCGAACAATTTTGAGTTTGCCTTTCGAGTCGAGGTATTGCTGGAACTCATTCATCAGCGCCCGGTGACGAATCTGTTCCAGATGAGCTTCATTTCTTGGATCTGGAACTCGCCAAATGCCATCCTCATCTTGAAAAAAATTCTGTTCAAGGATTGCCCGAAGCTCTACTGGCTGTTCATGTTTGTCCCAGATACGCTGTGCCTCTTTCATGTATTGTGGCGACAGCTCTTGGTACTTCATTGGCTGCCTCGCCAAACACCGCCGAAGCCACTGTATTGCCGACTTTTCATCATTTACGAAAAGCTCTTGCTGTTGCACAAAGTCTGCCTGTAATCGCATGGCATCGTATACAGACACTTGTTCCGAGAGGAAATACATACCTTCACGTTCAGGGAAGCGGTTGTCTAATCCTGCCTGGAATTCCCGGCTGGATAACGGAATCGGATACCCATTCTTAACGTAGTAGGACACAACCTGATCGAATAAGATGCGGGCATCACGTTCTGGAACAGCTTGAATAAAATTCCCACGACACGGTGCGACCGGCAAATAACTTAAATGTGTTCGAACGAAATCCCAGACTCCATCTTCGGTGTGAGCCGACTTTGCAAAACGATCTTCAAAGCCTCCATTAGGCTTGTAGGCCGAAATTACAAGATCTTGCTTTACTGACGTGTTGTTGGTGATTGCATTGAATGTCCCTTGCCGCTTGTCAAGAGCCGTCACGTTTGAGACTACAAATCCCGCTTCATTTAAGGCAGTCTGAATACTATTCTACACCGACGCATTTGTGTTGGAAAACTCGACAGTCATCCAACGTCCGGGCTTTAGAACTCGATAGGCATTCTTGAAGCATAAAAGCATCAAGGACCGATATTCGCCGAGATCTTTCTTCTGAAAATCGCTCTGAATAGCCTCCGACATAAGATTAGTCCAAACCCTTAACCATGATTCCCATAGAAAGTTGAGTTCAGAATAATTGAGATTTGACCCGAACGGGGGGTCGAGGAAGACATAATCAACGGAGCTTTCGAGCAATTTTATATCGGTCGTCGACTGCGTGGAAAGGATGCAGCCATCCACATGGGTTGCTAGACCGTTGAAAGCCTTTGTTATAGAATTCAGTCTATCTTCCCACTGCTCGAAAATAGACGTTTCAATAGGTAGCGATGAGGTGTATATGGCTCCCTTCATATACCCTGCATTCCAACCCCCACCTCCGAAAAAAAAGTTCTTGAGGTGGATGCGATTCATATGCGTGGATCGGTTAATGATCCCAGTCAGTAGAAATCTCGATCTTGAGTGTCTTATCCGGTGTTCGAAGGCGCCCAGAATCCAAAGATTGCGTTTTGTGAAAAGATGATGAACATGGGTAAAGCTGGCGGACCCGGCTCGCCATCGGTCCCCCCACTTTTCGACATCATCTGGAGCGTGCATCATGCGATCCACTGGTACATGGTAAGGAATCAGGCTGCTCTCGATGCGTTCAATCAACTTGATATCTTCAATATCCGGCTTCTTTGTTTCACGTTTCCCGTGAACCGTATATGAAATAAGAACTGGCGTCAGCTTAGTTACCGTAACTGGTCGCTTTAGCAGACTATCGAAATACGTTTTCTTGACTTTACTAGCGTCTCGCTTGCTCATGATCGCCGAGCAGTGATTGCAGTGAAACTTCTCGTGTACTTCGCCAGATAAGTTATCAACTGCGGCGTCCCAATAGACTACTTCTTTACCGCAGTCAGGGCAGGCAAAAAGTTCGGACCATACTGTACAGTTTATCGAGCCAAATGTTCCGTCCAGGTGACGGGTGGCATACATCCAGCCACACTCTTTATGGACATCTGAGTAAATTGCTCGGGCTTCCTCTGTAAGCAACTCCACGTTTATCGGTGTGTTGTAGTTGTGCGCAATGAATGTTGCGATTGGTGATAGGTCTGAGAGTATAACACGACGTTTCCCAAGGCTCGAAAAAGGAACACCCGAGTCATTGAAGATCGTTCCGTCGTCTCCAACACCATATCCGAGACTTTCGACTTCTTTTCGGTCGCCACACAACTGCGCTGCGACGCCAGTCATGCCCGTTCCGCAAAATCCATCAAAGACCAAGTCTCCAGGGTTGGTGTAATGCAGAATGTAGCGCATAACAGCTCGGTGCGGCACCTTTGTGTGATAGGAATGAGCGTTGTAAAGTGGATGACTCTTTCCTTCGCTTACGTCGGCTGCGAATGGCTCTTTCTGGTTGGATTTATTTGCGTCGTATGATTGTCCAAAGAGTTCAACGAATTGAGAAAGCCAAGGGTTTGGACACGCTGTGTAATAGGGCGGGTCCGAGATTGCCAAGATATCCTCGTCATCGCCGGTGGGGAAACCCTCGATCTTTCGGAACTCCGGGTCTTTCAACTTCTCCCGCAGCCTCTCCGTGAAGTGCGCACGGCGAGCCTCATCGTTCGGGAACGTCATTCCCAGGCACTCGACTGGCTTCGACTCGTCGCCATAACTGACATCGAAGAGTTCACCCGATCCCAGTTTCCCCGGAACGAGCTTCTCCTCAATAAGCCGTTCATTCTGCTTGTTCGATGACTTCTTTGCCATGTTCGTGACCATTTACCCTTCGAGGAGAATCTTCTGTGGTGCGATACATCCAATTGTGGAGAGTTACGACTGCCCTCCAGGAGTTTCGCCACGGTCAATGACCAAACGAACTTTGCCCTGTTCTTTGCCTTGAGTGAGCTTCTGGATAAAGGATTCGAACCGGGTTTTGATCTGCTCGATTGTGCAAGGAGCGCCACTATCACCAAGGGCATCAAGCAGTGCGTCAGGACGAATGGAGATGGCAACAAGCCCCGCCAACGCCTGCTGCATTCCTTGCACGAGATCATTGCTGATCTTCTCCGGCAACTTCTTGCCTTTGAGGAACGCTTCGACTGCTTCCTTCTGAACGTCAGGCAGGAGCTTGATACTTTTCTTGGCTGTTGGATCATCCAGGTTTTCGAGCAGCGTCTTGGTCCAGTTGTCCTGCAGTCCGTCAAGCTGTGTGTCGATCTGTTCGAGGACGGCCACACCGCTTACACCGAGGTTTTCCTCTTGTGGACGGAAGCTGCAATGCGGACAAGTGGGAGATGCGTCCAACTCGTCTTTGACGAGCGTGAAGCATGTTTGGACTTTAGCCAATCGAGTCTGAAGATCAGAAAGTGTTGCGTGCGGCAGCAACGATACGCCTTTGGCCAGCTTGTCCAGACAGGCCAGCCGGGAATCCTTGAGCAGTTCTTTCTTCTTGGTGTCCTCATTGACGCCGAGCCGTGCCTTCTTGTGTAGGTTGAAGTACGCCGTGCGGTAATCGTCCTTCGCCTTCTGGAGCGCCCGATTGATCTTCTGACGGAAATCGGCAGCGCTGCGTGCCGTGGTATCCATCAGTTTCGCCCGCCACTCACAGCGAATCGTTTCCATTTGTTTTCGCCAGGGGTCTTGAGGCGGCAACACAGCAGCAGCAGTCCCCAGGTAGCCGGTCAGAGCCGTCAATTCCTGCACCAGTGTATTAAGGTCTTCGATTTGCTTGATGAGAACTAGAGTTGCAGTCTGGCCCTGGATTTCCAAAACACTCTTGGAAAAGTTCTTGAGCTTGCCGGGTGTATTGAACGCTTGCAGCCCTTCCAGAAAACTCTTCAGGTCATCGAGTTTCTGCCGCTGACTGTCCCTTTCCTCCGCTGGGATTAATTCGCTACTCCAGCACGGCAAACCCGTCTGGACGTGCTGTGCGACCGTGACGACCCGCTCGGTCAGTTCATTGGCTTTGAAGCGAAGCTGCTTGACCGCTTCTTCGTGTGTGTTTTCGTTGCGGATCAACCCTTCGGCCAAACCAAACATCTCGAACAAGGCGACCAATTCCGCAAGCGGTAGTCCCTTGGGCTTTTCGACATGCTTGAACGCCACCAGTTGGTCCAGCGGCGTCTTAATCGCTTCGTTCAGATTGGCAGCATCGAGCTTCTTGCCTGCCACGCTCAAGGTGATATTGCCATTCTGAACCAGTGCGGCCAACACGATCAGCAGAAACTCCGGCTCAAGCTGATACCGGCTCTCTCGCTCGACATCGTTCTTGACGGTGATGAGTTCCTTACGATTGACCACCTGTCCTGAAGGCTTCGCTTCCAATTTCTCCAGCACGACTTTGGCGTACCGAGAAATGTGCGGCCTCAGTTTTTCACCGTCGAGCAATTCCAGGCCGTCGAGAACGGCGGTTGCCAGATTGTTTTTCACACCGCCCGCCAGCCAACGAATCACGTCCTCGGTCGGTTGCTTCAAGTTGCTGGCGGTGAGCTTGGCTGTGAACTTCGGGTATTCCGGGTAACGGTCCTCGAACGAAGCCGCCAGACAGATTGACCCGGTGAGTTCCAGGAGTTCACGGACAGCGGCACCGCCCGTTTTATGGCCCTTCAGCCATTCGACCATTTTCTTGGGGACGCCCTGATAGACGACCTCGAACGAAGTAAGCATGTTGGTCCGCAGCCATGCCACAAGAGTCTTGAGGAAACCGTCTGCCTTATCCTCGTAGACCTTCTTCGTTCCAGCACTGGCTGATGCTCCCATCTCACGAGCGCCAGCATAGAGTCGCAGGGCATCAAGAAATGCTTTGTCCCGATGCGTCAACTTGAAGAAGACTTCATCGGAGAGCTTTTGGTCCTCGAAGTGCGGTGGCTCGAACGGTTGGAGGAAGTAAAGGTAGAAGTCTCGTGGTGGCTGTGCCGTTGATCGCTCGTTGGGTGCGCCGAAGAACAGATAACCTCGGCGGGTGATCTTGTGATCTCGCCATTCAATCTCATGTTCCCAAATCTTGTAGCCCCGAACATAGGGCGACTGGTCTTCCACCACCACACGGGTCAAGGCATCGAAGTAGTATTGATCCAATTGGGATTCAGAGAGCGTGCTTGCCTTGTCGTCGATCTTGGCGTCATAGTCGATGGTCTTCTGAAGATCGAGGTAATACTGATCGTTATCGGTGTTGTGCGTGATGAACTGGCCGCTCATCGTCCGCATGATTTCCTTGAGGCAGGCTTCTACCGTGGTCCGCAGGAAATCGCTGGTCTTCTCCGGGATCGGAGCGAACAAGCACAATCCGTTCTGAAGTTCCTCGGCTGTGGGGCCGATCTTGGCTCGAATGTCATCAGTGGCGAGCCGTTTAACCGACAGGCCGTGAACGATCCGCAGTGCCAAGGGTTTGAGCGCCGGACGTGTGAAGGCATTCTGAATTTGCCCTTCGACCACCTTGCTCACGTCGATCACTTCCCGGATTTCGGGGACAGACCTCTGAACGGCGTTGGCTTGAAGGAAATCCCAATACGAGTCGTAGCTGACAAGGCCGGGCTGGTCCTGTGGTACATCGGTGTTAAAGCACCGTTTGATTTCGACACTCAGGGTCTTCAACACTTCTCGCTTTTCAGCGATGGAGATCGCCTCGAAGACTTCCAGGTACGTCGGATGAACGGGGAATAGCTTGACGAATTCTTCAAGACGTTCTGCCATGCCGCCATAGAGCGGCGTGAACTTCTGAAGATGCTCACGAATCTTCGCTCGTTGCTCATCGGTCTTGGAAAGCAGTCTCTCAGAGACGACGAAGGCCACGTCCTGACGAACGATGCGAGCCTGCTCGAAGCGATCTTTTACCCGCCGCAGACTTTCGGCAATGAACTGGAACTTCGGATTGTCAAACAGGCTCTCCTGCAAGCCTGCGATCAGGCGAAAACGGATGAGCTTGCAGACTTCGCCCATCTCCCGCAGGAATCCAAGGTCCAGAATGATCTCTTGGCCGTTGCGTGATCGAAGGTAATCGAGAAGTTCGTCCACCACGAGCAGCAACCCGTGATCGGGATACTTTTCGTTGAACTGCGCCATCATGTTCGTTAGGTCGTCTTTGTTGCTGTCCACCTGCTCGTCAGCGGGGAACGTGAAAGACAATCCTTCCTCCGACATAAAGTCTTCGAGCCTGCCGCAGATGATGTTGCGCAGGCTTTTTTTCGTGGCGGGGAGTTCCAGTCGAACGACTTTGAATTTCCCGGAGATGGCCTTTGCCGACTTCGCCACGTCCTTGTGTTTGACGATCTTCGCCATATCGGGATGTTCGGCCAGCCCGGAAATGAGCGACATCAAGTGGCTCTTACCTGTGCCGTAATTGCCGACGATGAGAACACCCTTGTTGTCGGCAGGTGTCTCGAATTGCAGATTCGGCAACACGATGTTGCACAACTGATCGGCCATGCTATCCGAGATCACGAAGGTCTGAACGAGTTTACGAACAGCGTCAGCAGAGTTTGCCTGCTCAAGCTGGATGACGGATTCGATTGGCTCGAACTTAACCAGATCGCTGTATTTCATGGCGACAGAATCTCTCTCAATGGTTGACGCTCTTGCCGACCGTGACGACGACGGCTTCCGGCTGTTTGAACTGAATAAATTCAGGATGACCGGGTTCAGCGTAGATCAATGTCCCACCCTGAAAACTGCCGTTCCACGAAGCGACGATAGTGCGATTGCGGTCCAACACCTGGAGCAACCGAAGTGGTTGAAGTTCCAAAGCGGTGTCGAACAGAATCTCCAGATTGTCCAGCAGCACCACGTCGCCGGGTACTGAGGCGATCACTTCCTTGAGCAACCGCTCGACCTGCCTGGATCGCTGTGTGCGAGTCAGTTCGAGCATCTTCTTGCTCAACTCCAGATTGACGTTCAGGAGTTGGCAACTGAGTTTCTGCGCAACGGACTGCAAGGCGGTGGTCTTTCCAGACGCAGGCGCACCGACCAGGATCACGAGCCGGTAATACTGGCTCGCCACCTGTTCAATGGCCTGCTCAAGTTTGGTCGCCGCCTCAATCATGACGCTGCTTGTACTTTCGTCGTATGAGTCATTCGGAAAACAAGGGCGTTCGCCCCGACTGTTTCTTCGCCCGCTTCTTCTCCACCGGCTGCACGATGGCGATCACCCGGTCGGCGACCTTCCGCCCTTCGACAACAACGGCTCGCCGTTCCAACGACTTCCCCTTTGATTCCCACTGGCTCATGTCTTCGTTGTCCTCACCGCTGGTCTGCGGTTCGGCGTCGAAGAGGCGATGAATCACCGTCTCTGGTGGCACACGCATGTTGGTCGGGATCGTGAATCCTTCGTCCTGTGCGGCCTTGTTTGGAATCACCTTCACTGCCCGCAGTTCACCGGGCGACGGTTCCTCATCGAACAGACTCGGCGTAGCCATCTTCCGCTTCACGTCCTTCTTGTGGTTCAAGGTCGCTTCGAGGTACACCACCGGTGTTGCCATTCGGCGGGCGCAGGCGAACAGCGTGGCCTGGAAGCTAGCGGAGGGGAACGATTCGCTGATGATCGTCTCGGCCGTGCCGAAGGTCAGCAGGTGCTTGCCCTCGCTGGCCTGCCGAAAGGCCGGGTCGAAGATCGGGTCGTAGAACCCAACGTGACCGGCGATCTCGTCCATCATGCGTTCGATGGGATCGTGTTCCGATCGGTAGCCCGGTTCAGTGTCGCCACCATCAGCGTGAGTCGTCAGCCGGTGAGCGATCTCGTGCCAGCGGGTGAAGAAGCGGCGGGCCAGTTTGCTGCCCCGGCAGTCAATCACGGCGACATACCGATCCGGCGAGTCAGCGGTCGCATTCCGCCGCAGCACGAGTGCACCGAACGTCGTGTTGGCATCGTCATCGAACTTCGACCGCATCGTGGCGAAGACGAACTCACGCTTATCCCGTGCGTACACTTGCGTCAGCCGGTCGAAGTCCTCGTCGGCCCTGATCTCCTCGAAGACCATCTGGAGCCGCTTCGTCACGAGCGATTCGAGGGCGTCGATGCCGATGACTCCGCCCGCATCGGACACCCAGCCGTCGATACGGCGACGGCAATGGTCGAGAATTCGTTCCACGGGCGCACCGCCCCAGCCGCCGATTTGCCCGGCGAGGTCTCTGATCTCAGGTGCATGATCCCAACGAGTCATTCGTTCTCCAGAAACTCTTTCACTCCCTCGTAAAACTTCTGCCAGTCCACCGCCTCAAGGCCGTCCTTCTTCTTAACGCTGCGGTGGGCCAAAATCTGCTTGTGCATATCGAGCAGCATAAGGGTTTGTCGGAGCGACAGCCCCTCTTCTGCTGCGAACGCCGCCAATGAAGCCGGTAATGCCACTTCGCTAGGTGTTTCCTTACTCGCCTTGCCGGTCATCAGGTAATCGAGCGAGACGGACAACGCACGGGCGATGTCGAGCAGATTGGCGGCACTAACGCTGCGTTTACCGTTCTCCAGTTCCGACAAAAAGCTATTGGACAAACCGGCTTTGGTGCAGAGATGCTCCTGCGTCCACCCGATTTCCAGACGCCGTTCTTTTATCCGCTCGCCTACGCTCGACACGTCATGCTCCTTGTCGGGGGCAACCCGAATCGCTCGCTGATTTCGCCGTAGGAGTCAGTCTACCGACTGGGTCAGTGATTTTCAATCGCCCGTCGTCTTGACTTCTTGTTTTGCGAACTATAGCGTATGCAAGTAGCCAAGTGATTGGTCGAGGATTGCGGCATCGTGGCCGCTCCCCGAACCCATCGGTCTGATAAGGTGAAATCGAGATGGCTTGGAACGAGAAACGCTCAAAGGAGCGAGTCAAGGCGAACGACTTCAGCGATTTTGATCTGAATATCCAAGACCTCGCCAGGACGATGGACTTCACCAACCTGGGAAGGAAGGACGTTCGACGTGCCCAAGGCGTCCACCTTTACGTTGACGTTCCAAACTTCCACCGGGCAGTTGAAGACGCTGGGAACAACTTGCAGAAACAGCGAAAACTTCTGCGGGCATCCAGCGTGCTTCGGCGAGTCCAAGGCGAACTCATGGACCAGGACGATGTTGGTGACATCCAGCGTCAGACCGTGAGGGCGCACGGCATTGTCTACAGGCCCTACGACGGCGACGAGAACTCGAAGGATGGCAACCGGGCCAAGCTCGCTGTGACCCATGCCATTACTCAAAACACCTACGTCCTGGAAATCTTCAACGATGTTTTCGACGACGTTCGTGACTTCAGCAGCGCCGTTGGTTTGTCGAGTGGTACAAGCTATCTCGCCAATGTCGGGAAAACTGGAAAGCGGGAACTGATCTCGCTCGGCACATGCGCCAATCTGGCTGCAAAAATCATCGGAGGCAGGGACACGATCACGATCACGTCGGAAATGTACAACGTGTTGCCGGACTTCCTCCAGGAATACTTCGTCAAGGATGAAGCAGTTTCCGGTGTCCAGAGCTATCGAGCGACTGGCCTGCGGTGGAACGTTTATCCAGAGTTGGCGAAGAAACTTGGCGTCATTTGGAAGCCGAACGTTTGGCAAATAAAAACCGAGGAGCATCGAGACGCCTTGCCTCTCTCTGAAATTGAGATTTCAGAGGCGACCGATCTGGTTGATGTGTCGAATCTTAGCGAGCGGAACTGCAAGAGAACC